>NZ_JAVRCL010000056.1:0-55634 GCF_034530775.1 Nostoc sp. DedSLP04
CTTGCTACTATCCATATCTGGGTTCAAAGGATTTTATTAGTGGGATAGGTTCATGGATTTACTTGCTGACGAGTTCATTGAATTCGGAAGCTCAGGGCGTGTTTTTAATAAACAGCAAATTATCGAGAGCTTGCAGAATGAATCCATCCAACCTCTGACTCAAAGATTGATAACAGAATTCAAGACATTAGTTTTAGCAACAGGGGTTGTTTTAGTAACTTATCGTATAGTCAGACATATATCTGACAAACAACCTGTTCATTCGTTGCGAAGTTCCATCTGGAAATTAAACAACGAACGATGGAAAATGATCTTTCATCAAGGCACTTTAGTTAGAGAATCATCAGTGCAGTATAATGAGTAATTGGCCAAAATTATTTAGAATCAAAGAGAATCAAAGTTTTGCATAAAAAAGGCTCAAGCATTCCTGCCTGAGCCTTTTCTAAATTAGATTAAGCTTAGTAGCGGTTGTTGCTACGGTTGTAGCCGCCGCCACCACGGTTCCCAAAGGAACCACCACTTCTGTCTTCTTTGGGCTTGGCTTTATTTACTTTGAGGTCGCGACCAAGCCATTCAGCACCATCAAGAGCTTCAATAGCTTTCGCTTCTTCATCTTCTGAACTCATTTCCACAAAAGCAAAGCCGCGTAAACGACCTGTTTCACGGTCAGTGGGTAGTTGAACGCGCTTTACAGCACCATATTCTGCAAATACAGCACTCAGCGCATCTTGTGTAACATCATAGGAGAGGTTACCTACGTAAATTGACATCAAATGTCTCCAAAATCATAAGTTTGTAGAGATTTAGATTTCGGAGAGAAGTCTGTAATACCAAAAGGAAAAAGCCTGTCAATACTAAAAACAAACACTGTCGCCGAATTAATTCTCATTTCACTTGCCATGATGACATAGCAACCAACTTTCTGGGTAAAAGTTTGAAAAACTGTTATAAAAAGTTATATAAGCGGTTAATAGCTAGATGCTGGCTAGTCTAAAAACGGGTGAGGTTAAGTGAACCGCACCCACGAAATTGCTACATTAAATTTAGTTATGTCAGCCTAAGTCTAGTTACTTAATACTGCCAAGATTAGAAGTAGGGGTGTGAAAGTTCCGTATCTTCAGTAAATACAAGTCTTCTACTAAGGGCAGATTGCAAGAAATTTAAAAATATTTATACTGAGTTAAGAATTGCATCGTCAGCTAAAAAGCGGGCGACTCAATTTAATGAGTTAAAGTGGTGAGAAATTTTTTCAAATAAAAAGTAATTTTTGATACAAAATTCTGCAAGAACATAGCCAATTGACTCTCGCCGCTTTTCACTATTCATAATGTCTCAAAATTACTTGGTAATGCATGGCTGTTTAACCCAAAAAGCTCACCAAATACGAGAAAAATAAATGATTTTGGACAGAAATAAGCCGCACAAGCAGGCGAAAATCTCACCTTTGGCAGCCGCTAACCAGGTAATTAATACCAAGTTAAATTCAGTTATGAAGACTGATGTGGCTGTTGCAGATGTAAAAAATAGTTTTGACACAAAGGTGTCTTCCCCTTTAGCATCCAAATTATTGATTCCCTGTCTGTTAGGCATAGGACTGCTGACAGCGAATTGTGGAGCGCTACCCAAGGAAGAAGCGGCTGACGCACAATCTCAGAGTCCTCGTAGCGGACAACGTAGTGGTGCAACGGCTGTAGATGCGGCGATCGCTCGAACTGATACGCTACAAACACAACCAGAATACACAGGTAATACAACACCCTTCCGAATTGTGTCACTGCGATCGCAAGTAGAAGCTCGGTTGTTGGCTTTGAACCTTGATGTCGGCGATGCAGTAAAGCTTGGGCAAAACGTCGGGCGGTTAGATGATGCCATACTTTCGACCGAATTAAAGCAAGCAGAAGCAGAACTAGCAGCCCTCAAATCAGAAGTAGCTAGGGCAACCAATCAGGTAAGCAATGCTCGTGCAGACGTTGAACGGGCGCGCCTAGAAGTAGTACAAGCTCAAGCAGACTCAGAGCGGCAGCAGAGGTTGTTTAAGGCTGGAGCGATCGCGGAACAAACTGCGCAACAGGCGCGTACCCAGGCAAAAACAGCCGCCCAAGCACTCCGGGCAGCCCAAGAACAAGTACGGACAGAACAGCAAGCCGTTGCAGCTGCCCAAGGTAGAGTACTTGCTCAACAGGCATTGGTTGCTCAAACCAAAGAACGCAGGTCTTATACTCGGCTGGTATCTCCGATCGCTGGCGTAGTCACAGAAAAGGTGACAGAACCAGGCAACCTGCTGCAAGCAGGTAACGAAGTCTTGAAAATTGGAGACTTTAGCCGTGTCAAAGTCGTCGTCCAAGTTTCGGAATTAGAACTGGCGCAAATTCAAGTTGGGCAATCTGTACAAGTCCGTTTAGATGCCTTCCCCAAAGAAACATTAATTGGCAGAGTTACGCGCATTTCCCCTGCTGCCGATGCTACAGCTCGCTTGATACCTATAGAAGTAGTGATTCCCAACACTCAAGGTAAGATTGGTAGCGGACTACTGGCGCGAGTCAACTTTCAAAACCAGACTCAACAGCGGGTAGTAGTACCGCAAACAGCGATTCAAAAACAAGCAGGGGCAGCAAAGGCAGCACAGAAAGAGCAAGAAAACTCGTCGGGGACGCTATTTGTGGTGAAAGACACAGATGGTAAGACGAAAGTAGCGACGCGTGCAGTTACTTTAGGAAAAAGGGCTGATGGCAGAGTGGAAATTTTATCCGGTTTGCAAGCAGGAGAGCGCTATGTTGTTCGTAGTGGTAAGCCGTTAAAAGAAGGTGACACTGTAAGTCTTTCAATTCTTTCAGAAAAGCAATAGTAGGGTGGGGAGTAACCACCATATTAATGAAAAAAGTACTCAGTAGTCAGCACTTAGCACTTATCACTTAGTATCATGCAACAGGCAAATAATAATAGTGGCAATAGCGGATTTAGCCTGAGTGCGATCGCTATCCGCCAACACATTGGCACACTCATGCTCACCGTGGCAGTAATTGTCATTGGGGTATTTTTTCTCACAACGATCCAAGTCGATCTCCTACCATCAATTACCTATCCCCGAATTGGGGTGCGGCTAGAAGCCCCCGGTATTTCGCCAGAAGTAGCAGTAGATGAAATCACCAGACCTTTAGAAGAAGCTTTACGGGCAACTGAGAATGTAGTGCAAGTTTTTTCCCGCACCCGTGAAGGACAAGTCAGCCTCGATTTATACTTCCAACCAGGGGGCGATATTGACCAAGCCCTAAACGATGCTACTGCTGCTTTTAACCGAAATCGAGGACAACTACCAGATACGATAGAGGAGCCGCGCTTATTCAAAGTCGATCCTTCTCAATTGCCGGTTTATGAATTGGCGCTGACATCTGCCTCGTTACCAGGGAAAGATTTACGCGTATTTGCTGATGAAGAGTTAACGCGTGAACTCAGTGTAGTACCAGGAGTCGCTTCTGTTGACGTATCCGGCGGTGCAGAAGAAGAAGTACGAGTGCTTGTTGACTTAAACCGATTGCAAGCTTTGGGTGTCGGGTTAAATGATGTCTTAGATGAATTAACAGCCCGTAACCAAGATACTTCTGGCGGTCGGATTCTGGGGCAAAATTCCGAGCCATTGACTCGGACTGTCGGACGCTTTCAAAATGCTAAGGAAATTGAAAACCTTTCCTTGGAAGTTTCCTCCCCTGCCTCCCCTGCTTCCCCTGCTTCCCCTGCTTCCCCTGCTTCCCCTACTTCCCCTACACCTTCCCGCCGCGTCTACTTGCGAGACTTTGCAGAGGTAATTGATGATACAGAAGAACAGCGAGTATTTGTTTATCTGAATCGTCAGCCTGCGGTGAAATTTTCAGTCCAAAAGCAGCCTGAAGCCAACACGATCGCAGTTGTAGATGCTGTTAAGCGGCGAATCGAACAATTACGGCAATCAGGTTTAATTCCAGCAGACATGACTTTGAGTCCCACCACAGATGAATCTGTCTTCATCCGCAATTCTTTAAATGATGTGATCTTTTCAGGGATTTCTGGGGCATTGCTAGCAGCAGCAGCAGTATTGTTATTTTTGGGATCGTTCAGGCAAACATTTATTATCAGTTTGACGATTCCGCTGTGTACTCTAGCAGCGATCGCTTTAATGAAAATCTTTGGCCTGACTTTGAATGTTTTTAGTTTGGCAGGTCTAACACTAGGAGTCGGTCAAGCAATTGATACATCGGTTGTGATTTTGGAGAACATCTCCGAAAAAACAGGGATGACTCCCAATCAAAGAGAGATGGAGGCAGGGGAGCAGAGGAGCAGAGGAGCAGAGGAGAACGGGAGAAATTCCAAATTCTTTATAGACAGTGCGACTACTGCTTCCCAAGAAGTAGAATCTGCTTTAGTTGCTGCTACGGGTGCCAACTTAGTTTCTGTAGTGCCATTCCTCTTAATTGGCGGCTTTATTGCACTGCTATTTAATGAACTGATTCTGACAATTAGCTTCGCAGTCGCAGCATCTCTTGTGGTTGCGATTACAGTAGTGCCGATGCTGTCTTCTCGACTTTTGGGAATCCGCTGGTCTAGTCGGATTAGTGAATTTTGGCTGCTTAGACAGTTTAATCACCGATTTGAAGATGCGACGCGGGGATACAGTAACTTCTTAACCAAGGTTTTACGCTATCGGCTCCTCGTAGTAACTGCTGCTTTGGTAATTTTAGGCGGCAGTAGCTTCTTCATGTTTGGTCAAATTCCCCAAGAAATTTTACCCCGCATCAGTACCGGACAAGCTACCTTGAGAGCGCAGTTTCCTCCCGGTACACCTTTAGCAACTTCTGAAAAAGTTATGCAAATTGTCGATGACATTTTGCTCAAACAACCAGAAACAGAGTCTGCTTTCACAACTGTGGGTGGTAATTTATTTGGCAGCAGTACTACAGAAAATCCCTTACGTGCCAGCAGTACCATCAATCTAAAACCAGGCACAGATGTAGAAGCTTTCGTCAAAAAAGTAACTCAGGAATTTAACAAACTCAACTTAGCAGGAATTTTGCTGCGCCTCAATCCTGGTCAGGTGCGGGGTTTAATTTTGAGTAATTCTCCAGTGCAAGGGTCAGAGGTTGACGTGATTCTGCAAGGTGAGAATGAAGAAAACTTAACGCAAGCCGGGGCCCAAGTGCTGCAAGCATTACAAGAAAGAGCAAAATTAGCGACATTCCGGCCAGATGCCGACCCCCGACAACCGGAAATCCAAATTCGCCCCGACTGGGAAAGGGTTTCAGCTTTAGGGTTGAGCGCCGAGCAAATTGGTGCAACAGTTCAAACAGCAATTGAAGGTTCAGTTCCTACGCAAATTCAACGCGGTAATCGTTTAGTTGATGTGCGGGTGCAGCTAAATAAGGAAGCGATCGCGCGTCCTTCCCAGCTAGAGCAATTACCGCTATTTACAGAAAATAATCAACTAATTCGGCTTTCAGATGTTGCGAACATTCAAGAAGGTCAAGCGCCTGGTGAGGTGCAACGGATTAATCAGCGCCAAGCTTTTATTGTCGCCGGAAATCTCAGCGAGGGAGCTAGTCTTGGTGAAGCGATCGCAGAAGTCAATCAGGTACTTAAGGATGTAGACTTACCTGATGGTGTTTCAATTGTGCCTAGTTCTGCCCAAGAAACTAATCAGCAACTTCAGAATGCTTTAAAAACTTTGGGGGCGTTGGCAACGTTCTTAATCTTTGTAGTCATGGCGGTACAATACAATTCGCTAATTGACCCATTGGTAATTATGTTCACCGTACCACTAGCGTTAGCTGGGGGAATTTTTGGACTTTACATTACCCAAACTGCAATTGGCGCAACTGTAATTGTTGGTGTCGTCCTGCTGGTGGGAATTGTGGTGAATGCAGGGATTCTGATGGTGGAACTGGCGAATCAAATTCGAGAAGAAGTTGGTTGTACTCGCCAAATTGCGATCGTGAAAGCTGCTCCTCAACGTTTGCGCCCAATTATCATGACTACAGTCACTACTATCTTGGGACTGTTTCCTTTGGCATTAGGCATTGGTGAAGGTTCTGAATTTTTGCAGCCTTTAGGAATTGTAGTTTTCTTTGGGATGGCGATCGCAACGATGCTGACATTATTTATCATCCCTTGTTTTTATATTCTGCTGCACGATTTGCTTGGTGGAAATTGGGCAAAGCCAGTGTTAATCCGATTGCGTGGAGTTACGAAAAAACTTATCAGCTAATGAGCATTTAAGTTGCACATAGCGCAATACCGATTTTACTGGCGATCGCGATCGTTGTTTGTTTCTGGGGTGGTTATAAATAGAGAACTGTTTGCCATAGTTTCTCAACCTTATAACCATTTCAGACAGCCACATAGACATCGCCCTTGTTCAAACCATGCCCAGCCCTTCTCCCATCCTAAAAACAAAGTTTTCCAAAGTTTATGATGCTCAGGTTCAACAAAACGATACTCTTGACTGAGTAAGTGGACAAAAACTAATATCTCACTCCAAAGCATTCTTTCTTGTTTGTGCTTTTTGTGCTTGAAAGCTTATGCTGATCCGCCCCGCCACAATAACTGACGTACCCACAGTTTTACCAATGGTTGCCAAAATTTGTGCTTTGCATGAGTCTTGGGATTCCGCCAAATATGGTTTTCTACCGCATCCAGAACAGCGTTATGAGCAATGGTTGATGCGTTTGGCAAATAGCGGCGATGGACGCAGTATATTTCTAGTATCCGAAAATGAAGGGCAAATTGTAGGGTTTCTGGTAGCAACAGTTGAGCGAGAAATACCAATTTATCGGTTACAGGAATTTGCTTTTATTCATGATATCTGGGTCGAGCCGGAATATCGCCAAAACGGAATTGCGCGGCAGATGGTGATGCTAAGTATTGAACGCTTTCATCAGATGGGCGTCAAGCAAATTCGGCTAGATACAGCAATTGCTAACGAGGCTTCACGGCGGTTATTTGCATCTTGCGGTTTTCGATTCAGCATTATTGAAATGCTAAAAGAGTTATGAGTTATGAGTTAGGAGTTAGGAGTTAGGAGTTAGGAGTTAGAAGTTTTAAATTTTTAACTCCTCACTTTTCACTCCTCACTTTTGCAGTTTTCACTCCTCACTTTTGTAAGTGTTAGCTAGCTAACAGAGTTTTTTCTAGAGAAGTCCAACGGAAAGCGCGATCGCCACCCCTCTCAATGATTACTCTCACTCGTGGTTCTAGTTGAGGCAAATTCGTCAAATACTCAAGTTCCTCATTAGAAAGAATATGCCCTTCAATAATCCACAAGACCAGCCCCTTAGACTTTGGTGGTAGCTGTTCTAGATGAGAATTGAGAATTGGGGGTAAATAGTACACATGACCTACTGCGGCACCGCTACCAGTGCTTTTTTTTCCAAGATGAGGAGGTCTGACTCCATGAATTCTTGTGAGATACGCAGCTAAATCACCCAGTCCTTTAGCAGTAATGTGGAGGGTAGTATAGCCAGCTGCCCGTAGTCGGCGCTGATATCGACCTTCATAACCTCCTTCTAGAGGTACATACACTCCCAGAGCGCCAAACTTTTCCAGATCGCGGATTAAACCGTTGCCAGTGGTAATTAGTGCCATAGATTTTCGTCTTATCCCACTTAGATATTTCTATTATTTACTCTGAACCGATAGATTAAAAGCATTTTTTTTCGGTATTGAGAAGAGGCAGAGGGGCTCTTAGCTGGGAGCAGAGGGGAAAGAGGATGCAGAAGGCAGGAGGCAGAGTTCTAAAATGTTTGAATTTTGAATTGATTTCTCCCCCTTGCCCCCTGCGCCCTGCTCCCTTGCTTCTTTCCTACTCCCTAAAAATAGCTCTATAAATTACTGGACAAACATAAATAAATAATTTATATTATTAGATTGTGACCAAAAACGCAAATCAGGTTAACTTTTTACTGTCATTCTGAGGTAGTGTTAGCATCAAAAGCTGATGACTTAAATCCAAATTGGATAATCTAGCTCAGAGCGATCGTAGACTGGTAAACTAAGAAAGCTTTCAGGTCAATATTAGAGCTTATGGAAAAATAATTAAAGTTAATCCTAAGCTCCAAGGTACGTTTACTCCTGTGCCTCTAAAAAAGCAGGCAAAAGCTTAAACAATAGTTTAAAGTGTTTAAGGAAGTAAAGACTGAGCAGCAATGTTGGTTTCATGGCATTACGTCAGTCTCAGTTAACGGATACTGGGCGGTAGTAACCGCTTAAGTCCAACTGCAACACGGCAAGTAGCCAATCTCCAAGAAGCCGCCATATCAGGCGTGTACAAATCGGAAAACCTGCTGACAGCGCTGCTTCCAGAAAGTGCCAGAGCAATTGCTTGGACAAAAGCATTGCTGCACACAGCTTAAAGCTGTAGCGCCTTGCATTGATTCCAGAAGTTACTCCTTCCCAACGAGAAGAGACTTGTGGCTGTTCTAGCGATCTAATGAGTGAAGCTAAACAGATTTACCAAGCAGTAAGGACACGGTTTGTTGTGTCCAAAAGCATTTGGAGCGGTTTACTAAAGCCATTCCAAATTTCGCAGGCTAACCCAGCCTAAACTGATGCGTACAAAGCGTGTCCTCTAGAGTCCAATTCCAAGGTCAGCAAGTAGAAGGAGAACCAGTTACTGTGTCTGTAGGTATTCTCGGCACCAAGCTGGGCATGACCCAAATATTTGACGAAGCAGGAGTGTCTATTCCTGTAACTGTCATTCAAGCAGGGCCATGCACCGTTACACAAGTTAAAACGAAAGAAACCGATGGTTACTTTGCCATTCAAGTTGGTTATGGCGAAGTCAAACCCAAGGCACTAAACAGACCATTATTGGGACATTTGGCTAAATCATCTGCCCCAGCATTGCGTCACTTAAATGAATATCACACCGATAGCTCTAGTGATTATGCTTTAGGTCAAGAGATTAAAGCAGATATTTTTAGCGCTGGTCAAATTGTCGATGTCGTCGGTACAAGCATCGGTCGCGGCTTTGCGGGAAACCAGAAGCGCAACAACTTTGGTCGCGGGCCAATGTCACACGGTTCCAAAAACCACAGAGCACCCGGTTCTATTGGTGCTGGTACAACACCCGGTCGTGTCTATCCAGGTAAGCGGATGGCAGGTCGTTTAGGTGGAAAACGTATTACAATCCGCAAACTGACCATAGTGCGAGTTGACCCAGAACGCAACTTATTGCTAATTAAAGGAGCCATTCCTGGTAAACCAGGCGCTCTAGTAAGTGTTGTGCCTGCAAAAATAGTGGGATAGTCAAAAGTCAGTAGTCATTAGTCAGTAGTCATTGGCTAAAGACAAAAGACAATTGACAAATGACAAAGGACAAATAACAAAAATGGTTGAAAGCGTAGTTAAAAATTGGCAAGGAGAACAGGTCGGCGAGACGACCTTCGAGTTGCGCACTGCCAAAGAAGAAACAGCGTCTCATATTGTGCACCGCGCCTTAGTACGGCAATTGACCAATGCTCGTCAAGGAAATGCCAGCACAAAAACTCGTGCGGAAGTCAGGGGTGGCGGTCGTAAACCTTGGCGGCAAAAAGGTACAGGTCGCGCTCGTGCAGGGTCTATTCGTTCGCCATTGTGGCGTGGTGGTGGTGTAATATTTGGGCCAAAACCCAGAGACTTCAACCTCAAATTGAACCGCAAAGAGCGGCGTTTAGCACTGCGGACAGCATTTGTCAGCCGCATTGACGACTTGATCGTAGTAGAAGAATTTAGCACCGAGCTATCTCGCCCCAAAACTAAAGAATTAGTAGCAGCGCTTGCCCGTTGGGGAGTAGTACCAGAAAGCAAGGCACTGTTAATTTTGTCTGAAATTGCGGATACAGATAACGTTTATTTATCAGCCCGCAACATTGAAAATTTAAAACTAATTGCAGCCGACCAGCTAAATGTTTTTGATTTACTGCACGCTGACAAAATTGTAGTTACGGCATCAGCCCTAGAAAAAATTCAGGAGGTCTACAGTGCCTAGCTTTGACCCCCGCGACCTTGCTGACTTAGTACGTCGCCCAATCGTCACCGAGAAAGCGACCATCTTGATGGAGCAAAACAAGTACACTTTTGAAGTAATTCCAAAGGCATCTAAGCCAGAAATCAAGGCTGCGATCGAAGACTTGTTTCAGGTCAAGGTTGTAAAAGTCAACACCACTCTACCACCGCGCAAAAAGCGGCGCGTTGGTAAATTTATTGGTTATAAACCCCAATATAAGCGAGCCATTGTTACAGTCGCACCTGGGGATGAAGACAAGATTAGACAAGTTCTATTCCCAGAAGTCTAAAAATTTTAGATTTTAGATTTTAGATTTTAGATTGAGGAGTTGACTGAATAAGTACCGAAAATGGTGGCAATTAGTTAAACACTCATTAAATTCAAAATCAAAAGTTCAAAATCCAAAATTAAGTAAATCCAAAATCCAAAATCCAAAATAGATTATGGGTACTCGTTCTTATCGCCCTTATACCCCCAGCACTCGCCAAGTTACAATCTCTGACTTTGCGGAAATTACCAGAAGCGAACCAGAAAAATCCTTAACTACCTCGAAGCATCGCGCCAAAGGTCGGAATAATCACGGGCGGATTACTAGTCGTCGCCGGGGTGGCGGACACAAACAGCTTTATCGGATAATCGACTTTAAAAGGGATAAACATAATATTCCGGCAAAAGTCGCAGCAATTGAATACGATCCTAACCGTAACGCCAGAATTGCCCTTTTGTATTACCAAGACGGCGAAAAACGGTACATCCTTCACCCCAACGGGTTGAAAGTTGGAACAATAATTATTTCTGGACCGGAAGCTCCCTTTGAAGATGGTAATGCGTTACCGCTCTCGAAGATTCCCTTGGGTACTAGTGTTCACAACGTAGAACTGACCCCTGGTAAAGGTGGTCAAATTGTCCGTGCTGCTGGTGCTAGCGCTCAAGTTGTGGCAAAAGAAGGTAATTATGTAACTCTCAAGTTGCCTTCAGGAGAAGTCCGCTTGATTCGACGCGAGTCCTACGCCACCATTGGGCAAGTAGGCAACACCGATGCGAGAAACCTGAGTGCAGGTAAAGCCGGACGAAATCGCTGGAAAGGTCGTCGTCCTAAAGTTAGAGGAAGCGTCATGAACCCAGTGGATCACCCACATGGTGGTGGTGAAGGTAGAGCGCCTATCGGAAGATCGGGGCCTGTTACACCTTGGGGTAAACCCACATTGGGTGCGAAAACACGCAATCGCAAGAAACTTAGCAGCAAGTTGATTGTGCGTCGTCGTCGTAAGTCTTCTAAACGCGGTCGCGGTGGTCGTGAGTCTTAAAGAGTTAGGAGTTAAGAGTTAAGAGTTATAAGTTGAGAGTAAAATCTAACTCCTAATTACTAACTCCTCACTCCTCACTTGTAATTCCTAAATCCTAAATCCAAAATTGAACTATGGGTCGTTCTCTAAAAAAAGGTCCTTTTGTTGCGGATCATCTCCTAAAGAAAATTGAAAAGCTCAACGATAACAACAGAAAAGAAGTTATTAAAACTTGGTCACGAGCTTCGACAATTTTGCCCCTAATGGTAGGTCACACTATAGCTGTTCATAACGGACGCCAACACGTTCCTGTTTTTGTAAATGAACAGATGGTAGGACATAAGTTGGGTGAATTTGCCCCGACACGCACCTACAGGGGTCATGGAAAAAGCGACAAGAAAGCAGGTAGGTAGTTATTAGTCATTGGTCATTTGTCATTTGTTATTGGTCATTAGTTATTAACTTTCGACAAAGGACAAAGGATAAAGGACGAAAGACGAAGGACAAAATTGGAGAAAATTATGGCTACTAATACTACTGAAGTAAAAGCGATCGCTCGTTTTATCCGCATCTCGGCTTACAAGGTGCGTCGGGTACTCGATCAAATCCGCGGGCGATCTTACCGAGAAGCGTTAATCATCCTGGAATTCATGCCCTATCGCGCTACTGAACCCATATTGAAGGTTCTTAGAAGCGCTGCTGCCAATGCCGAACACAATGCTGGGTTAGATCGGACTCAACTAGTGATTACTCAGGCTTATGCCGATCAAGGGCCGCCGTTAAAGCGCTTCCAACCAAGAGCGCAAGGTCGAGCTTACCAAATTCGCAAACCGACGTGTCATATTACCGTAGCTGTTGCAGCTGCTCCAGAAAAATAAGCACGTTAACCAATAAATTGCGTAAAGTAAGAAATTTTAGAGGAAGCATTTGTGGGACAAAAGATTCATCCAGTTGGTTTTCGCCTGGGTATTACACATGAACATCAATCCCGTTGGTTTGCTGTTCCCGATCGCTATCCAGAACTTCTCCAAGAAGACCACAAACTCCGTCAATACATAGAACAAAAGCTGGGTAGACAAGCTCAAAACAACGCCGGAATTTCCGAAGTACGGATTGAGCGCAAAGCCGACCAAATCGACTTAGAAGTACGCACAGCTAGACCTGGCGTAGTAGTGGGTCGCGGTGGACAAGGTATTGAATCCTTACGTACCGGACTCCAAGGACTGTTGGGTAGTAATCGTCAAATCCGCATTAACGTAGTTGAAGTTCAACGGGTTGATGCTGATGCCTACCTAATTGCTGAATACATTGCTCAACAATTGGAACGCCGCGTTTCCTTTCGGCGGGTAGTAAGACAGTCAATTCAACGTGCCCAACGCGCTGGCGTCCAAGGTATTAAAATCCAAGTTAGCGGTCGCCTCAACGGTGCGGAAATTGCCCGGACAGAGTGGACTCGTGAAGGTAGAGTACCTTTACATACCTTACGGGCTGACATTGACTACTCTTATTGCACAGCAAAAACTGTTTACGGCATTTTGGGTATCAAAGTATGGGTGTTTAAGGGAGAAATTATTCCTGGACAGGAACCAGATCCGTTACCACCAGCAAACCGCGATCGCGAACGTGACCCCCGCGATCGCGATCGTGAACCCCGTCGCCGTCAACAACAACGTCGTCGCCAGCAATTTGAAGACCGCTCAAATGAAGGATAAATCGTCATTAGTCATTAGTCATTAGTAAATGGCAGATGGCAAATGACAAATGACAAATGACAAATGACAAATGACAAACCATGTTAAGCCCTAGAAGAACTAAATTCCGCAAACAACAGCGGGGACGGATGGAAGGACTAGCCACCCGTGGTAGTACCCTCAACTTCGGTGATTTTGCACTCCAAGCTCAAGAACCTGCTTGGATTACCTCGCGTCAAATCGAGGCTTCCCGTCGGGCAATGACTCGTTATATTCGTCGGGGTGGACAAATCTGGATTCGGATTTTCCCTGATAAACCTGTAACCATGCGTCCTGCTGAAACCCGGATGGGTTCTGGTAAAGGTAATCCAGAGTTTTGGGTAGCTGTAGTCAAGCCAGGACGAATTTTGTTTGAAATCGGTGGGGTTTCTGAAGAAATCGCTCGTGAAGCGATGCGTTTGGCTTCATTTAAACTGCCCATCAAAACTAAGTTTATTGTGCGCTCTCAACCACAGGAGCAGGAGTAGCTTATGCCTCTTCCCAAAATTTCAGAAGCTAGAGAATTAAGCGACGAGAAGCTCTCTGATGAAATTGTCGCGATCAAAAGACAACTATTTCAATTGCGCTTGCAAAAAGCCACCAGACAATTAGAAAAGCCCCACCAGTTTCGACAATTGCGCCACCGCCTAGCCCAATTGCTGACGCTAGAAACAGAACGCAAACGGGCAGCAAGTCAATCGGCTAAAGAAGCAAAGTAGGAGATTATGGCAGTTAAAGAACGAGTTGGCTTGGTAGTGAGCGATAAAATGCAAAAAACTGTGGTAGTTGCCATAGAAAACCGCGCTCCTCACCCCAAGTACGGCAAGATTGTGGTTAACACCCAACGATATAAAGTTCACGACGAAGAAAATCAGTGTAAAGTAGGCGATCGCGTTCGCATTCAGGAAACTAGACCCCTGAGTAAAACCAAGCGCTGGAAAATCACAGAAGTCCTGAACGTCAAGCCTACTTAAACCTCATCGTTGTTAGAAACTAACAACATTACAAGGGAGAATAATTGTGATTCAACCCCAGACTTACCTGAATGTCGCAGATAATAGCGGCGCCCGCAAACTGATGTGCATCCGCATCTTAGGCGGAGGCAACCGTCGTTATGGTTTTATTGGCGATAAAATTATCGCAGTTGTCAAAGATGCTACACCCAACATGGCTGTAAAAAAGTCTGATGTGGTAGAAGCAGTAATTGTTCGGACTCGGAAAGCTGTAAATCGTGACAGCGGCATGAGTATTCGCTTTGATGATAACGCTGCTGTAATCATCAACAAAGACGGTAATCCCAGAGGCACACGGGTTTTTGGCCCAGTTGCACGGGAACTGCGCGATAAAAACTTCACTAAAATTGTTTCTCTGGCTCCGGAGGTGCTTTAATGGCAACCAAACAGGGTACGCCCAAAGTATTCCACAAAATGCACGTCAAAACTGGCGACACCGTACAAGTGATTGCTGGTAAAGACAAAGGAAAAGTTGGCGAAATTACTCAGGCACTTCCCCAACTGAGTAAAGTTATCGTCAAAGGTGTCAACATTAAAACCAAGCACGTTAAACCCCAGCAAGAAGGGGAATCAGGGCGAATTATTACCCAAGAATTCCCGATTCATAGCTCCAACGTAATGCTTTATTCCACCAAGCAAAACGTTGCTAGTCGTGTTGGTTACACCTTTACCTCAGAAGGCAAAAAGGTGAGAAAACTCAAGAAAACTGGCGAAATTCTAGATAAATAGTCATTAGTCATTGGTCATTAGTCATTAGTTATTTAGTAAAAACACAAATAACAAAAGACAAAGGACAAATAACAAAAGACAATAAAAGTTCCCTGACCAAGCCCAGGGATATCAGGACAAAAAACTATGGCGACAACAAGACTCAAAACCTTATATCAAGAGACGATCGTCCCCAAACTGATTAATCAGTTTCAATATACCAACGTCCATCAAGTACCGAAATTAGTAAAGGTTACGATTAACCGAGGTTTGGGTGAAGCAGCTCAAAATGCGAAGTCACTAGAGGCATCTATCAACGAGATTGCCGTAGTAACTGGTCAAAAACCAGTAGTGACACGGGCGAAAAAGGCGATCGCTGGCTTTAAGATTCGTCAAGGGATGCCTGTGGGGATCATGGTGACACTCAGAGCCGAACGGATGTATGCCTTTTTCGACAGACTAGTTAGCCTGTCACTACCCAGAATTCGAGATTTTCGCGGCGTTAGCCCTAAAAGCTTTGACGGACGCGGTAACTACACTTTGGGTGTGAGAGAACAGCTAATTTTTCCAGAAGTCGAATACGACAGCATTGATCAAGTGCGTGGGATGGATATTTCCATTATCACCACAGCAAAAAACGACGAAGAAGGACGCGCCTTACTTAAAGAATTAGGAATGCCTTTTCGCGATCAATAAGTTCATCTATAGAGGGAACGATGGCGGCTAACGACACAATTGCAGATATGCTGACGCGCATCCGCAATGCCAACCTGGCGCGGCATCAAACTACACAAGTGCCAGCGACAAAATTGACCCGGAGCATTGCCAAAGTGCTACGGGAGGAAGGCTTTATTGCTGAAATCGAAGAAGCAGAAGAAGGGGTAAAACGCAATCTGGTGATTTCCCTGAAATACAAGGGAAAAAACCGTCAGCCTCTGATCACCGCCTTAAAGCGAGTGAGTAAGCCTGGCTTGCGTGTTTATTCAAATCGAAAAGAATTACCAAGAGTACTAGGCGGCATTGGCATTGCCATTATTTCTACATCCAGTGGCATTATGACTGACCGCGAAGCGCGGCGTCAAAACTTGGGTGGCGAAGTACTTTGTTACGTTTGGTAATCATTAGTCATTAGTCATTGGTCATTAGTCATTTGTCATTAGTGAAAGACAAAGGACAAAGGACAAAGGACAAATAACAAAGGACAAAAAGTCATGTCACGTATTGGTAAACGTCCAATTACTATTCCCGCCAAAGTTCAAGTGGCGATCGATGGTACGAATATTGTGGTGAAAGGGCCGAAAGGAGAACTTTCTCGCACTCTCAGAGATAATGTCTCACTCTCTCAAGAGGGGGAAATATTACACGTAAATCGTCGGGATGAAACTCGGATATCGAAGCAATTGCACGGCTTGAGCCGCACTTTAGTTGCCAACATGGTCGAGGGAGTTTCCCAAGGTTTTCAGCGCCGTTTGGAAATTCAAGGTGTGGGTTATAGGGCACAAATTCAAGGGCGTAACCTAGTTTTGAATATGGGTTACAGCCATCAGGTGCAAATTGAACCACCAGATGGAATTCAGTTTGCCGTAGAAGGTACCACTAACGTCATTGTTAGCGGCTATGACAAAGAAATCGTCGGTAACACAGCCGCCAAAATTCGTGCTGTTCGTCCACCAGAACCTTACAAAGGTAAAGGCATCCGCTATGCCGGTGAAGTGGTCAGACGGAAAGCTGGTAAGACTGGTAAGGGTGGTAAGAAGTAGAAATGAAACTTACTCGTAGAGAATCAAAAAACCGTCGTCATCGGCGCGTTCGTGGCAAAGTTATTGGCTCCCCAGAACGTCCGCGTTTAGCGGTATTTCGTTCCAATGAGCATATTTATGCCCAGATAATTGATGATACTCAGCATCAAACCATCGTGGCAGCATCGACTGTAGAACCAGAGTTGAAATCTAGTTTAGCGTCATGTGCAAACCGTGATGCATCGGTACAAGTTGGGAAGTTGATCGCAGTGCGATCGCTAGAAAAAGGCATCACCAAAGTAGTCTTCGATCGCGGTGGTAACTTATATCATGGTCGTGTCAAAGCACTAGCTGATGCAGCACGCGAAGCTGGTTTAGATTTCTAAAGTCATTGGTCATTAGTCATTAGTTATTGGACAAATGACAAAGGACAAATGACAAATGACAACTGACAAATGACGTTCACCAGAGCATAAATTATGGCAACAGAGCGTAAAAGTAGAACAAAGCGTGCCAAAAAAGAAGAAACCACTTGGCAAGAGCGGGTTATCCAAATCCGCCGCGTAAGTAAAGTCGTCAAAGGTGGTAAAAAACTCAGCTTCCGAGCGATCGTTGTCGTTGGTAACGAACGCGGTCAAGTTGGAGTCGGAGTAGGCAAAGCTTCAGATGTAATTGGCGCAGTTAAAAAAGGCGTAGCTGACGGCAAAAAACACCTCATTGATATCCCAATTACTAAATCCAACTCCATCCCCCATCCCATTAATGGTGTCGGTGGCGGTGCAAAAGTGATTATGCGTCCAGCTGCACCTGGTACTGGGGTAATTGCTGGTGGTGCTGTGCGGACTGTGTTGGAATTGGCAGGAGTTCGTAACATCTTAGCCAAGCAACTTGGTTCCAACAATCCGCTCAATAATGCTAGAGCAGCAGTCAATGCTTTATCTACATTGCGGACTCTTTCTGAAGTCGCGGAAGATCGCGGTATTCCTATTGAAAGTCTCTACATTTAATTAGTCATTTGTCCTTAGTCAGTTGTCCTTTGTTCTGAACAAATGACCAACTACAAATGACAAATGACAAATGAGAAACGACAAATGAGAACTTGATAACTTATGAGACTCCATGATGTTAAGCCGCAAAAAGGCTCAAAGAAACGTAAGCGCCGTGTAGCTAGAGGTATTTCTGCTGGTCAAGGTGCTAGTGCAGGTCTAGGTATGCGTGGTCAAAAATCTCGTTCTGGTAGCGGGACTCGACCAGGTTTTGAAGGTGGTCAACAGCCATTGTACCGCCGCCTACCTAAACTGAAGGGCTTTCCGATTGTTAATCAGAGGATTTACACTACGATTAATGTAGAGAAGCTAGCCTCTCTTCCCGCGAATACGGAAGTAACTTTGACCTCATTGAAAGCCGCAGGTATCCTGACTGCTGTCAAAGGGCCATTGAAAATTTTAGGTAACGGGGAATTGAGCATTCCGCTCAAGGTACAAGCGGCAGCTTTCACAGGTTCAGCTCGTAGCAAAATTGAGGCAGCTGGTGGTAGTTGTGAAGTCTTATGAGTGAGCCGGAACAGCGCACTTAAATGCAAGCCAACTCGCTGCCAGTGCTTGGTTCACTATAAAGGTAGCACTCTATGATCAGTCGAGATAAAGCCCCAACGGCTCAAGAAACTTTTATGCAGATGGCGCAGGCAGCTGGTCTCAGAGGTAGGCTGCTTGTCACCGTCGGTATTTTAATTTTGGTTCGCCTGGGTATTTTCTTACCCGTTCCAGGGATTGATAGACCAAGATTTGCCGAAGCCATATCGGGCAGTAATTCCATATTTGGCTTATTGGATATATTTTCCGGGCGAGGACTTTCGACTTTGGGAGTCTTTGCTTTAGGAATTTTGCCCTTCATTAATGCGTCTATTATCATCCAATTGCTTACTGCGGCGATTCCATCTTTAGAAAATTTACAGAAAAATGAAGGCGAAGCAGGTCGGCGAAAAATATCGCAAATTACCCGCTATGTCACTGTAGGTTGGGCAATTCTTCAAAGTACAGCTTTTTCGGCATTATTCCTCCAGCAATTCGCCTTAAAGCCAGGGCCAATCTTTGTCGCTGAAACTGCGATCGCTCTGACTGCTGGTTCTATGTTCGTCATGTGGGCATCAGAACTAATTACAGAGCGGGGTATTGGAAACGGAGCATCTTTGTTGATTTTTGTCAACATTGTTGCGTCATTACCAAAAGCTTTAGGCGATACCATCGACTTGGTGCAAGTCGGCGGTCGGGAAGCAGTGGGTCGCGTAATCGTCCTGATCTTAGTTTTCCTCGCAACAATTGTTGGTATTGTGATTGTTCAGGAAGGAATGCGCCGCATCCCAATTATTTCGGCTCGTCGCCAAGTAGGTCGGAGAGTTTTAGCCGAGCAGCGTAGCTATTTGCCACTGCGGCTAAATCAAGGCGGTGTGATGCCAATTATTTTTGCTGCTGCCATCCTCAGTTTGCCACTGCTGATCGCCAATTTTACTAAAAATGCCGATTTGGCGAATATAGTTAACACTTATTTGAGTCCAAGCGGTTCTAGCTCTTGGGTCTATGCCTTGGTCTACATGATTTCCATTGTTTTCTTCAGCTACTTCTATTCTTCGTTGATTCTCAACCCAGTAGATGTAGCACAGAACTTGAAGAAAATGGGTTCTAGTATTCCTGGAATTCGTCCCGGCAAGGCAACTAGCGAGTATATCGAACGCGTGTCCAACCGACTAACTTTTTTGGGTGCGATCTTTTTGGGCTTCGTCGCTATTATCCCCACAGCCGTGGAAAGCGCTTTGAATGTAAAAACTTTCCGGGGCATCGGTGCGACATCTTTGTTGATTTTAGTTGGTGTGGCAATTGAGACAGCCAAACAAGTCCAAACTTATGTCATCTCTCAGCGCTATGAAGGAATGGTGAAATAATAGTGACGCGATTAATCTTCTTGGGACCACCTGGAGCGGGTAAAGGAACACAAGCTCAAACTTTGGCTGAACACTTGAATATCCCCCATATTTCTACTGGTGAAATATTAAGACAAGCCATGAAAGAGCAGACTCCTTTAGGAATAAAAGCTCAAAGCTATGTTGATAGCGGCGAGTTAGTACCTGACCAGCTAGTGCAGGACTTGGTACAGGAACGCCTCGATCGACCAGATGCCAAAAATGGTTGGATTCTTGATGGCTTTCCCCGAAAAGTGACCCAAGCAGCTTTTTTGGAGAAGTTACTCGAAGCAATACATCAAGGTGGCGAAAAGGTAGTCAATTTAGATGCACCAGATGAAATTGTCATCGCGCGTTTGCTAGCTAGAGGACGAAAAGATGATACTGAAGAAGTGATTCGTCGTCGTTTAGAAGTGTACCGCGCGGAAACTGCACCTTTAATTGATTATTATGGCGATCGCAAAAAACTCCTAACAGTCAATGGCAATCAGTCCCAAGAAGATGTCACTAATGAACTACAAAAGGTAATCGCTTCCTGAAAAAGAAAGGGCGAGGGCATGAGGGAGACAAGGAAGTATGGGAGGAGCTACCTACAGTAATTCTTTCCCAATGCCCAATGCACCATGCCCCATGCGCCATGCCCTTCTACAAAAAAAAGATCAATTTTAGCTAAGATATATTAATAAACTGTTGATATATTTCTTAAAATGTGTTTCTTTGCAGATGAAGCGCTGCAACTGAACACGAAATTGTTGAGTTGAGGAAAAAACAAATTGTCTAAGCAAGATTTGATTGAAATGGAAGGCACGGTTACAGAGTCCTTGCCCAATGCGATGTTTCGCGTTGACTTGGACAATGGTTTTAATGTGCTAGCACACATTTCCGGCAAGATTCGCCGAAATTATATCAAGATTTTGCCCGGCGATCGCGTCAAGGTAGAGTTAACCCCCTACGACTTGACCAAAGGCAGAATCACCTATCGACTACGAAAGAAGTAACTATATGTAGAGAATTATACCATAAAACCATTTTTTTGACTGTTTCTTAGTCATTTAACTGGATTAATTTTCCTAAAAATGCTATAATTTTATATTTGGAGTCAAAAAATAAAAGGCATGAAAGTTAGAGCCTCTGTCAAGAAAATTTGTGAAAAATGTAACGTGATCAAACGTCGTGGTCGCGTTATGGTGATTTGCGTGAACCCCAAGCACAAACAACGTCAAGGATAACGCTCTTACCAATAGAGCTAGTTGCAGGACGCATATCATCATTAAAACGAAAAGACGCGATTAATCACGTTTTTCCAACCAACAGTAATTGCGAGAACAATAGGGAGAGTTCATTGTGGCACGTATTGCCGGAGTAGACCTTCCACGCGATAAGCGCGTCGAGATCGGTCTGACTTACATCTATGGAATTGGTTTATCACGTTCTCAAGAAATTATAGCGGCTACTGGTGTGAACCCAGACACTCGCGTTAAGGACTTAAGTGATGCCGATGTGACAGCCCTACGAGGGGAAATAGAAACCAACTATCAAGTTGAAGGCGACTTGCGGCGCTTGGAGTCTTTGAACATCAAGCGCTTAGTTGACATTGGTACCTACAGAGGTCGTCGTCATCGTATGGGCTTACCAGTCAGAGGACAAAGAACTCGCACCAATGCCAGAACCCGTAGAGGCAGAAGGCAGACAGTGGCCGGGAAGAAGAAGGCTCCAGGGAAATAATTTTGCAACGCTTGCTAATGCGAGCAAGTTTTACCTTAAATCAACTAAACAAGTATGGCGAGACAACCAACTAAAAAAACCGGGAGCAAGAAGCAGAAACGGAATGTACCCAGTGGAATGGCCTACATCCAGTCTACTTTCAACAATAGCATTGTCACCATTACCGATCAAAATGGAGATGTCATATCCTGGGCTAGCGCTGGTTCTAGCGGTTTTAAGGGAGCAAAAAAGGGAACTCCCTTTGCAGCGCAAACCGCAGCTGAAAGTGCAGCTCGCCGAGCTATCGATCAAGGAATGCGCCAAATAGAGGTAATGGTCAGTGGTCCAGGAGCAGGTAGAGAAACCGCTATTCGGGCACTTCAAGGAGCAGGACTGGAAATTACACTGATTCGGGATATTACCCCGATTCCTCACAATGGTTGTCGTCCACCCAAGCGCCGTCGAGTTTAAATACCAAGACTTGGGCTGGGCAGTGAGGACGAAAAGTTACAGCCAGCAATGACCGCTTGAGCGTCTAACGTTCAAACTGTCATTGAGTTAAAGATTGGGCGACCAGAAGCACGTCAGATTTTCCCGTCAGGAAAGCTGTTAAACTTCGGGCTACCCAAAATATTATTAATCAATTTTGGATTTTAGGTTTGCGATTTTAGATTGAACCCGACTATAAGGGTGCTGGGCCTCGTGGATTTTAAGTTGATGATTTAAGATTTGTTCCGCCAATAAAAAGTGGAGCATGAACGAAAGAAGCACAATCCAAAATCCAAAGTCCAAAATCGAAAATTGGCAGTCAATTCTGGAGGCAATTGATTTGTCTGCTAGCAGCACCTTAGAAAAAGGGAGGCTCATCCGTGGCGCAGTTTCAAATTGAATGTGTAGAGTCGAATACCGAAGAAAGTCGGAACCATTACAGCAAATTTGTATTGGAACCTCTAGAACGCGGTCAAGGAACAACTGTTGGCAACGCACTGCGGCGGGTTTTACTGTCTAATTTAGAAGGTACAGCAGTTACAGCAGTGCGGATTGCGGGCGTTTCACATGAATTCGCTACAGTTCCGGGCGTGCGGGAAGATGTGCTGGAAATCCTCATGAGAATGAAGGAAGTTATCCTGAAAAACTATTCTTCGCAGCCTCAGATTGGGAGATTACTCGTTACCGGTCCAACAACAATCACTGCGGCGCATTTTGATTTGCCCAGTGAAGTAGAAATCATCGATCCGACCCAGTATGTAGCCACCATCGCTGAGGGTGGAAAGCTGGAAATGGAATTTCGGATCGAGAAAGGCAAAGGCTATCGCACTGTAGAGCGAGGACGTGAAGAAGCCACATCGTTGGATTTTCTTCAAATCGACTCGATATTTATGCCAGTGCGAAAAGTCAACTACAGTGTTGAAGAATCTCGTGGGGAAGGCTTGATTCCAAAAGACCGACTACTGTTGGAAGTTTGGACAAATGGCAGTGTTTCTCCTCAAGAAGCACTATCTTCTGCTGCTGCGATCTTGGTAGATTTATTCAACCCGTTGAAGGACATCTCCCTAGAACCAACAGACACAGGTTCGGATATTCCAGACGACCCAACTGCCCAGATACCCATCGAAGAGTTGCAACTTTCTGTGCGGGCATATAACTGTCTCAAACGGGCACAAGTTAACTCTGTGGCAGATTTGTTGGATTATACCCAAGAAGACCTCTTAGAAATTAAGAACTTTGGGCAGAAGTCAGCAGAAGAAGTCGTGGAAGCTTTGCAGCGACGCTTGGGCATCACCCTGCCAATGGAAAGAGGCTCGAAACACCCTTAAGAAAAACCTTCATAATTCATAGTGCATAATTATGCGTCACCGTTGTCGCGTCAAAAAACTCAGTAAACCAGCCGATCAACGTCGTGCTTTACTACGATCGCTCGCCACCGAGTTGATCCGTCATGGTAAGATTACCACCACTTTAATTAGAGCGAAAGTTCTCCGCAGTGAAGTGGAAAAAATGATTACTCTAGCTAAAAATGGCTCCTTGGCAGCACGTCGGGAAGCCCTTGGCTATATCTTCGACAAACAACTGGTTCACGCTCTATTTGAGCAAGCTCCAACTCGATATGGCGATCGCCAGGGCGGTTATACCCGCATCCTGCACACCGTACCGCGTCGGGGCGATAATGCGAAAATGGCAATAATTGAATTGGTTTAAGTCATTTAGTCATTGGTTATTAGTCATTAGTCATTGGTCATTGGTCATTAGTGAATAACAAATGACAAAAAACAAAAGACAAATGACAAAAAACAAATGACAAAGGACAAAATCTGTATGTTAGAAAGCCCCCAGCCTACACAAACTCATCGAGTAGCCTTGGTAATCCAATACCTGGGCACTCATTTTCATGGCTGGCAACGGCAAAAACAACACCGGACAGTCCAAGAAGAGATCGAAATTGCGATCGCGACTATTCTTGGGCATCATGTAACACTACATGGTGCTGGGCGAACCGATTCTGGAGTTCATGCTGCTGCTCAAGTAGCCCATTTTGAAGCAACAGGTTTTATTCCGCCTCACAAGTGGGCAACAATCCTCAACAGCTACCTGCCGCCAGATATATTAATCAGGGCTTCAGCTAGTGTCGATAACCGTTGGCACGCTCGCTTTAGTGCAGCCTATCGACGGTATCGCTACACAATATATACTGAAGATCGGCTTAACTTGTTTGTAAGACCCTTCAGTTGGCATTATTATTATGCACCCCTGGATGAATCTTTAATCCAAGCTGCCTTGAAACCTCTCTTGGGAAAGCATCACTTAGCTGCTTTCCACCGTGCAGGCTCAAAGCGATCGCATTCCTGGGTAGAGGTGCAAGCAGCAGAGTGTCGTCGCAGTGGGCCATTTATCCATATTGAAATACAGGCAGATGGATTTTTGTATGGCATGGTACGGCTGTTGGTAGGGATGCTGGTACAAGTAGGTTCTGGAGAACGAACACTTTCTAGCTTCACTGAACTCTGGAAACAAGAACGTCGGGAAGAAGTGAAATATGCCGCACCGCCTCAAGGCTTGTGCTTGTTGCGAGTCGGCTATCCCGATTTTCCCTTTCCAAAAGAGATTTGGTACGACACCTTGCCAAAGTTCGTCACTAGTCAAGAGTCATTAGTCATTGGTCATTAGTCATTGGTCATTAGTGAATAACTAAGGACAACTGACAAAGGGCAAAGGACAAATAACAAATGACAAAGGACAAATGACTAATGACAAATTAAAAATGATAAAGGACAAATGACAAATGACAATAGTTAAAACATACCTTCCTTCTCAAGCAACCCTTGAGCGTGAGTGGTACATAGTAGATGCCACCGATAAACGTCTCGGTCGCCTCGCCAGCGAAATCGCTCAGGTATTAAGAGGCAAAAAGAAACCCGAATATACGCCTCATTTAGATACAGGTGACTTCGTAATCGTCATCAATGCCGAGAAAGTAGCAGTTACAGGCAAAAAGCGCACTCAAAAGCTTTACCGCCGCCATTCTGGTCGCCCTGGTGGGATGAAAACCGAAACTTTCGCTAAACTGCAAGAGCGCATACCAGAGCGGATTTTAGAACAAGCTGTTAAAGGTATGCTACCTAAAAATAGCCTCGGTAAGCAGTTGTTCACCAAGCTGAAAGTTTACGCTGGGCCTACGCATCCTCATGATGCTCAAAAACCTAAAGAACTAAAAGTTAGTACAATTCCTGGAGAAGAAAATTAATGGTAGTAGCAGATGCTAATAGCGGTCGCGCCGTATACTGGGGTACTGGCCGTCGTAAGAACGCAGTAGCACGGGTACGCTTGGTTCCAGGCACCGGTCAACTGATTGTGAACGGTAAAGATGGAACCTTGTATTTCCAATTCAACCCCAACTACCTGGGAGTGATTAAAGCACCCCTGGAAACTCTAGGATTAGAAAACGAATATGACATTTTGGTAAAAGCAGAAGGCGGCGGCTTGACCGGACAGGCTGATTCTGTTCGCTTGGGAGTTGCTCGTGCTTTGTGCCAACTAGACCCAGACAACCGCCCACCTTTGAAAACCGAAGGTTATTTGACTCGCGATCCCAGAGCAAAAGAGCGGAAGAAATATGGTTTACATAAAGCTCGGAAAGCGCCTCAGTACTCTAAGCGATAAGCGATTGGGGACTAGGTACTGGGTACTGGGTAGAGTAAATTAGGTATTAAGGATTGAGTATTAGGAAAAGTCGGTTTTTTATCTCTTTCCCAGTCCCCAATCCCTAGTCCTCAGTCCCCAATCCCTAGCTCCAATTGAAACCTGAAAGTTATAATTGATAAAGATAGATTCATCACAAAAGGAACAATGGCTAAAGCTGATATTCACCCCAAGTGGTATCCAGATGCTAAAGTTTACTGCAACGGTCAAGTCGTTATGACTATTGGCTCTACAAAGCCAGAATTGCATGTAGATGTTTGGTCTGGAAATCACCCATTTTACACCGGCACTCAGAAGATTATTGACACTGAAGGTCGAGTAGAGCGCTTCCTCCGCAAGTACGGCATGAGCAGCACTCAAACATCTGGCGACGATCAAAACAAAAAGTAGCGGGTTGGCTCTGCTGTTAACGACGGCCCTGCATCAGCTGGGTCGATTTTCATTTATATGCTCGAGCCAATTTGTTATTTTTTAAGGAGCGATCGCAATCGTCATGGCTGAATCATACTTATTGGACAAACTAAAATCCGTTGAACAAACTTTTAATGAATTAACACGTCGTCTTGGCGACCCCGATACCGCTAGCAATCCTGATGAGTATCAAGAAATTGCTAAGTCTCGTTCTTCTTTGGAAGAGGTCGTTAATACTTATGAAATTTGGAAAGCAGCCCAAGAAGACTTGACCGGAGCACGTCAAGTTTACAAAGAATCTGCAAGTGACCCAGAGTTGCAAGAAATGGCATCACTGGAAGTAAAAGAACTTGAAGAAAAAATAGAACATTTAGAGTCTCGCTTAAAAGTCCTACTGCTACCACGCGACCCCAATGATGAAAAGAATATCATGTTGGAAATTCGCGCTGGTACTGGTGGCGATGAAGCAAGTATTTGGGCTGGCGATTTGATGCAGATGTACACCCGCTATGCCCAGACTCAAGGTTGGAAAGTTTCTCTAGTGAGCGAATCTAAAGGAGAAATGGGTGGCTGGAAAGAAGTCATTCTCGAAATTAAAGGTAATGATGTTTACAGCCAGCTAAAGTTTGAAGCTGGAGTGCATCGCGTGCAGCGCGTGCCGGCAACTGAGTCTGGTGGACGGGTTCATACTTCTACAGCTACCGTGGCGATTATGCCAGAGGTCGATGATGTGGAAATTCACATTGACCCGAAAGATATTGAAATGACCACAGCTCGTTCTGGTGGTGCTGGTGGACAAAACGTCAACAAGGTGGAAACAGCCGTTGACTTGATGCACAAACCAACGGGAATACGCATTTTCTGTACAGAAGAACGCAGCCAGTTGCAAAACAAAGAACGGGCGATGCAAATTCTGCGGGCGAAGTTGTATGAAATCAAGTTAAGCGAACAACAAGAAGCTGTTACTTCCATGCGGCGATCGCAGGTTGGTACTGGATCGCGATCGGAAAAAATTCGCACCTATAATTATAAAGATAACCGCGCTACCGATCACCGCTTAGGTCAGAATTATTCTCTTAACCCTGTTTTGGATGGTGATTTAGAAACGCTTATCCAATCTTGTATATCTCTAGACCAACAAGAACGTCTCGCGGAGTTAGCGACTTCTGCCGCTAACTAATTTTTGCTATTAAGATTCCTGTAAAACCACTTGTTGTACTGTTGCTTTTAACACACACAGGTGGTTTTCTAGTATCCTGTGGAGTGCATCTTCCATTTCACAGGGATAATGGTAATAGGCAAATTCGTACTTCATGACGTAATTTAGCTTTGCCCATTCCTTCAGGGTTTGACAGGTATAAATTAACTTTTGGGCTTCTTCTTGCCAACGCGCAAAAATCCGATAGCTAAAAAAGCTGCTGCATATATTGCCTTTTGCATCCCAGTAAGAAATACACACTTGATGCTTCAGAAGGTGGATTTTTTTGATTTGCTTAACATCGTAGCCTTTAACTTTTAAAGCTTCTTTGGTTTCTGCATCAGAAATGTTCCACTGTTCTGGTTTAATTTTATTAGTAGCTATAAGATTTTTACCTTTGCGGCGATATTGGTTAATTTTGCGTGGCTTGCGAAACATGATGCACCTTCGATATTATTTTTTCGCAGCAAAGTTGAGCTACTAGCACAAGCGCCGTAGCAAACTAAGTTTTTTGGGTTGGTTAAAGATAGATGGGTTAGTCTACTAGCTTGATGCCTATAGTTGCCGATTTACAACCAGAGATATAGTTTAGTACTAAAACACAAGGCTGTCAATATAAAAGTAAACTTGTATTATTGAAAGTAAACTTGTAAATACAGTTGGCTAGCTATATAAGCAGTGAAGATCGAAAGCAAACAAAAACTGATTGAAATCATTAAACTAGCTCGCGGTTCAATGAGTCAGCGAGCATTTGGTAAGCTTTTGGGGGTATCTGCTACTGCTGTTCAGATGTGGGAAAAAGGTGTGAAGGTTCCAGATACAGAAAATTTGGCTCGAATCGCATCGAAAGCAGGCTACACAATGGAAGAGTTAATCAGCTGTATAGATGGCAAGCCAATTCCAGAAACCTCAGATTTGAGTCTGATTCTTAGACAAATCCAGCACATGCCTTTGGCCCAAGTGGCTCAAATTGTCCAAGCTGCGGCGGAGAGATTGGCGGCTGTGGCTGAAGCATCCGGGGATGAGGCGAAGGCTAGTTGAATATTTGTTCAGAATTGAATTTAAATCATTAAAATATAACGTTTCTTGTTTGTATGCAATACACTCTGACCTCTCTCCAAACCTCTCTCCTTTTAGGAGAGAGGCTTTGAATTTTACTCCCCTTCCCTTGTAGGGAAGGGGCTGGGGGTTAGGTCTGTATTGGACTGAACCCAGAAGCGCTATAGCTCTCGTTTCTTAACTCTATGGACAAACCTTTTTTGTATGACCAAGACTTCTATGGCTGGACACAGCAGCAGGCTAAAGCGTTAGAGCAGAGGCTAGTTATGGAACTGGACTGGCAACACCTGCAAGAGGAAATTCAAGCTTTAGGGAGACAGGAGTATCGGGAACTCGTGAGCCGTCTGAGTGTATTACTCGGTCATCTCTTGAAGTGGGAGTATCAACCCGAACAACGCTCTCGCAGTTGGTTTTTAACAATTCGAGAACAGCGCCGCGCCATCCATAGGCATTTACGACAGAACCCCAGTTTAAAGTCTCGAACAGAAGAAGCCTTGTTAGATGGCTTTGAAGCGGGAGTGGATTTGGCGTTACGAGAAACTAATTTACCATTACGAACTTTTCCAGAGCATTGCCCGTATTTATTTGATGATGCAATCGCAGACAATTTTCTGTGCGATACTCGTCAAGAATGGGAAGGATAATTCCTACTATTTTTATGACGCTCATTTGTTATTTAGAGACACGTTATCCCTTGATCTAACAGATGATGCCCAATATTTGTAAGTAAGTAGGTGGGCTGAATTAAAGCTGAATTAAATATATAAATAGATTGACATGAAAACGTTGTACTGATTGAAAAGCTACTAAAAGTTAATTGCACACACCTACTTAGTCAAACTTCCTCAATTTGGAAAAGGAACATTGCGAAACTCAATATTGTTCCCCCGATTATTATTGGACTTTGGACAAAAAATAAGTGTTAGCGTAAATTTTGGGAGAATAAAAAATTAGGCATCATAAATTACCGCAGTTATTTTACAAACTGAGTTAAATTCTTAAAGCCTAAGAAAATTTACGCTGCTTTTTGTTTATTGGTGTTGATTTTGACAGTTTCTTGACAACGGGATGCTTAGTTCGTTGGGTTTGAGCCTGACCTTTGACGACAAGACAGAGTAAATAACTTTAGGGAAAACAAATTGAATCAACTTTACCGTGATGAGCGTATAAACCGAAACCATCAGCAAACTGAATTGCAGTTTCTCCATCAGCATGGAGTTTGCCGTAATTATCAAGCAGTAATTTTGTAGGTCTATCACAAATTATGTAATGTATAGGCATTGGTATAAACCACCAACCACACTCAGTACATAAATCTTTGTAAACCTGCCATTGCTCCTGGTTATGCTGGCAATCTAGTTCATTGATGCAATAGTCGAATAGTCCAGCATAGCTTGCCCATTCCTAATCAGGATAAATAAAGTTATCGTAAAAACGACCAAAAGCGTCAGGACAATCTTTCAACTCACTACTTAACCTTTCGCAAAGCCAATCCCATAAAACATTCCATAATTGCGTATGAATTCTACTACCTACTTTATCCGTAAGATTTTCATCTAAAACTTTCCAAATTTCTAGACTGATTTGAGGATTCAGTCCGCTTGGATATAATTCCGTATTTAAATCCCACCATAAATCAGTTCTTGGTTGACCTTCGCCACAAATAGTTTGTAAGCTAGCTACCTGATTAATAATTTCATCATCACTAAGACCGTTGAAGTTAGCTGTTGCAAGTCTTAACTCAGCACTAAAAGCAGCATACGGACTCTCAAAAAAAGTGATTTCAGGCATTGTAAAACTTTCAGCATAAAAATTGTATACATCTTCTAGTACAGCCAATACTCTATTGCGATTTATACGCTCTATAGATAAATTAATCGCTCTCCATTTTTGCTGATAAGATGCGATGGATTCTTCTTGTTGAGATGTCAGTTTTGTAATCATCGATAATTATTTTGTAGAACACAATCGCTTGGAACCTTGGTAATGAGCGAGGCGATCGCATCGCTAATTTTGGCTGAGTTAAAGGTTCTGGTAGAAATACGTAATGGCTGTACAAACTAAGTCCGTCTGCATGGGTTCCAGCAAGTTGGAACCCACAGAGGTGTGTTTTGTCTGTATAGCTGCGATTTCTAATCGCCAAAGCTAGAGTATTTTACTGGCAGTTAAGGAATAAATGGTTTTAAAATGGTGCAATCTTAAAATATTTAGGGGTGCAGCTATGTCACTACGCAACGAACCATTAGATTGGCATTTTGAATCAAATGAGCCTTATATCCCAGTTTACCATAAAGGTGATTTAGTGGGATTTTTTAAACCAGAATATGCTGGCGAAATTATTAAGTTTTTAAATGAAGAAGAAGTTTTAAAAAAAGCACTAAAAATGGCTTGTACTGATTTAATTAAAAAACTGGGAGGCGATACCAGGAAAGTATATTATTTAATGGAAAAATATGTAAAAACTAGTGAACGTCCAAAGTATGGAACTAGAGCGATCGCAGTTTTACTTAGAGATAGACAAAAAGAGCTTGACTTGAGTAATCAGGAGTTTGCTAAATTCTGCGACACCTTTAAATTATCTCCAACTGAACTGAATAATATTTATGCTGGAGAAGCATTTGATGATAGTTTATTAGCGCCCCTTTCACGGATATTAGGGATGGCAAAAGAGCAATTGCTGAAAGTGCGAGATGGTTCTGGAGAAACAAGTAACACATGAACAGCAAATCAAAATATTCAAATGATATAAAATTGTGAAAACAGACATCATCTTTTATCGGCTGTTTCAAGAATTCCCTGATATCTTTTTTGAACTACTTGGTAATCCTCCAGAATCAGCTAGCCTTTATCAATTTTCATCAGTTGAAATCAAACAAACAGCCTTCAGAATCGATGGTGTGTTTTTGCCTATACAAGGAAGCGAGAACCAGATTTACTTTGTTGAAGTGCAATTTCAAGCTGATGGGGAAATTTATTCACGGCTAATTGCAGAAATATGTTTATACCTCCGTCAAAATCAACCATCAAATGACTGGGGTGCTGTGGTTTTATACCCAAACAGGAATGTAGATACAGGAGATATCAAACATTACCGTGAGTTTTTCACAAGTGGGCGCGTCAGGCGCATTTATTTGGATGAATTAGGTGAAGGTGGATCGCTTCCAATTGACATTGCAACTGCTAAATTAGTAATTGCAACCGAAGACATTGCGATCGCACAAGCAAGGGAGTTGATAGACAGAACCAAGTCCGAGATAAACTCACCATCAAAACAGCAGCAATTATTACAATTTATAGAGACTATTTTGGCTTACAAATTTCCTGCAATGAGTAGGGAGGAGATCGAGCAAATGTTTAGCTTAAGCGAGTTAAAGCAAACCAGATTTTATCAGGAAGCTTTTCAGGAAGGTGTTGAACAAGGCATTGAACAAGGCATTGAACAAGGCATTGAACAAGGGAAACTTAAAGCAGTACCAGCAATGTTGGCAGCAGGGTTGACTGTAGAACAAGTAGCACAGGCGTTAGATTTGAATGTCGAAGAAGTCAGACAAGTAGCACAAAGTCAGCCTTAAGATAGATGTGGTAAATTTTATCCGTGGCTCAAGCCAAATTTGGTTTGCTGCTTCCAGACTTTCTCGCGACGAATTTATAGTTAATTTTTGTTAATATTAGAGGCGGTGTTAGTACTTCGTCCTCAACCACCCACTCCCTACCTGAGAGAAACTTAATGCTGCGACTAGAACATATAAGTAAAATTTATCCCACAGGCGAAGTTCTCAAAGATATCAACTGGGAAGTTAAACCAGGCGATCGCATTGGCTTAGTCGGTGTCAACGGTGCTGGAAAATCTACCCAACTCAAAATCATCTCTGGGGAAATTGAACCCACCGCAGGCGAAATTATTCGTCCTAATAGCTTACACATAGCTTACCTCAACCAAGAGTTTGAAGTAGACCCCACCCGCACCGTTAGAGAAGAATTTTGGACTGTCTTTAAAGAAGCTAACAAAGTACAGTTATCTCTGGCGCATGTGCCACAAGAGATGGAAACGGCTAGCCCAGACGAACTGGATCGGCTGATCGACAAGTTGGATCGCTTGCAGCGCAAATTTGAAGCCTTGGATGGTTACAACTTAGATGCACGCATCGGGAAAATTTTACCAGAGATGGGGTTTGGGCTAGAAGATGGCGATCGCCTCGTCAGTGCCTTCAGTGGTGGTTGGCAAATGCGGATGAGTTTGGGTAAAATTTTGCTGCAAAAACCCGACTTGTTGCTACTGGATGAACCGACTAACCACCTAGATTTAGAAACCATTGAGTGGTTGGAAAATTACCTCAGAGGACTGGTTACGCCGATGGTAATAGTCTCCCATGACCGGGAGTTCCTTGACCGCCTCTGCACTCAAATTGTGGAAACTGAACGTGGCGTTTCCAGTACTTACCTTGGTAACTACTCAGCATATTTGTCACAAAAAGCCGAAAGTCAATTAGCACAACTTAGTGCTTACGAACGCCAACAGAAAGAATTAGAGAAACAGCAAACCTTTGTTGATAGATTCCGCGCCAGTGCTACCCGCAGTACCCAGGCAAAAAGCCGGGAAAAGCAACTCGAAAAAATTGAGCGTATTGAAGCACCCATTGCTGGGGTAAGAACTCTACATTTCCGTTTTCCACCTGCACCCCGCAGTGGACGCGAAGTAGTGGAAATTCAAGATTTAACTCATCTTTATGGTGATAAAATCCTGTTTCTGGCAGCAAACCTCCTCATTGAAAGAGGCGATCGCATTGCATTTCTTGGCCCCAACGGTGCTGGAAAATCTACCCTTCTGCGCGTAATTATGGGTATGGAACCACCCACAGAAGGTATCGTTAAATTAGGCGATCATAACGTTATCCCCGGTTACTTTGAGCAAAATCAAGCTGAAGCCTTGGACTTAAAGAAAACTGTCATGGAAACTATCCATGATGAAGTTCCCGACTGGGATAATCAAGAAGTCCGCACGCTTTTGGGACGCTTCTTATTTACTGGTGACACAGTATTTAAACTGGTAGGGGCATTAAGTGGAGGAGAAAAAGCTCGTTTGGCATTGGCAAAAATGCTCTTACGTCCTGCTAACCTACTAATTTTAGATGAGCCGACAAACCACCTAGATATTCCAGCTAAAGAAATGCTGGAAGAGGCGCTCCAAAACTATGATGGTACGGCAATTGTAGTCTCTCATGACCGCTACTTTATTTCTCAAGTAGCAAATAAAATCGTCGAAATTCGTGATGGCGAATTCCGCGTCTATTTAGGAGATTATCATTACTATCTCCAGAAAATTGCCGAAGAAAAAGAACAGGCAAAATTAGCTGCAATAGAAGCCGAAAAAGCAGCGAAAAAAGCGGCTAAAGCAGCTAAAGCTTCCACGAAAAGGAAATGAGAAACTAAAAAATGGCTTAGTAGTAGCGTTTTAGCGCTATTACTAAGTAATCATTCCTGATGAGCGTTCCAAAACATCACAGGAAAATTCCTAAAATTTAAAAAATATTTCCAAAAACCGCAAGTCCTTCGTAAAAGAAGTTAATAAGCAAAAATTCACTTGCGGCGTGGATTAGCAGTGGTATCATTCGGGTATTACAAAAAGTAAAGGGCAATTTTACTATGACCAAAGCACCTGTTGCTCCTGTGGTGCTAGTCATTTTAGACGGATGGGGCTACTGCGACCAAACGCGAGGAAACGCCATTATTGCGGCTAAAACTCCCATTGTGGACAGTTTATGGACAGCTTACCCGCATACCCTCATCCACACATCAGGAAAAGCCGTAGGGTTGCCAGAAGGTCAAATGGGCAACTCGGAAGTTGGTCATTTGAACATTGGTGCTGGACGAGTGGTACCGCAAGAACTTGTACGCATCTCCGATGCAGTCGAAGACGGTTCTATTGCCTTAAAACCAGCACTTGTCAAAATTTGCCAGGAAGTTCGTTCTCGGAATAGCAAGCTGCATCTAGTCGGGCTTTGTTCTGAAGGAGGGGTACATTCGCATATCACCCATCTATTCGGACTACTTGACCTAGCCAAAGATCAGCAAATTCCAGAAATTTGTATTCACGCTATCACCGATGGTCGTGACACCGCCCCAACTGACGGTGTAAGAGCGATCGCGCTACTGCAAAATTATATAGACCGCACAGGAATTGGGCGCATAGTCACCCTCAGCGGTCGCTACTACGCGATGGATCGCGATCGCCGCTGGGATCGAGTCAAACGCGCCTACGACGTGATGACCCAAGATGGTGCAGGTGATAATCGCACGGCTGTAGAAATCTTGCAAGCATCTTATGCCGAAGGGGTAAAAGATGAATTTATCAACCCAATCCGAATTGCACCAGGCGCAATAGAACCAGGGGATGGGGTGATATTTTTCAACTTCCGCCCCGATCGCTCCAGACAACTGACTCAAGCTTTGGTCAGTCCCACGTTTAATGGTTTTGAAAGGCAGCAAATCACACCACTGTCTTTTGTCACTTTTACGCAGTACGATCCAGACTTACCCGTGGCTGTAGCCTTTGAGCCTCAGAATCTCAGTAACATTCTGGGAGAAGTTATAGCCAATCATAGTTTGAATCAGTTCCGCACCTCCGAAACAGAGAAATACGCCCACGTCACCTATTTCTTTAATGGGGGTCTGGAGGAACCTTTTCCCGGAGAAGATCGGGAACTAGTAAGTAGCCCGATGGTAGCAACTTACGACCACGCCCCAGCAATGTCAGCAGCAGCAGTTACAGATGTTGCGATCGCTGCGATTAAAAAGGGTACGTATTCTCTAGTTGTGATTAACTATGCCAACCCAGACATGGTAGGGCATACTGGTCAAATAGACGCTACCATTACAGCAATTGAAACAGTCGATCGCTGTTTGGGACGGTTGTTAGAGAGCGTTATCAAAGCTGGTGGTACAACAATTATTACTGCCGATCACGGCAACGCTGAGTATATGCTAGATGAAGGGGGTAATCCCTGGACAGCTCATACCACTAACCCAGTCCCCTTGATCTTGGTGGAAGGAGAGAAAGTCAAAATCCCTGGATATGGTACAAATGTCGAATTGCGAAGCGATGGCAAGCTATCCGACATCGCTCCCACGATTCTAGAGATTTTACAGCTGCCTCAGCCACCAGAAATGACCGGGCGATCGCTGCTGAAAACAGCAGAATACGAGCTGCAACGTACTCGCACTCCCGTGCAAGTAGGGCTGTAAAAGATTACTGAGTAGAGATGCGATTAATCGCGTCTGTACAAGAGTTAGGAGTTTACTAAAAACTCCTAACTTCTGAATTCTGTTTTTTAAAACTTGTTATAAATGAGATTCCTACCATGACAGTTAGTAATATCGTGCAAGGCATTTGGGCATTTTCCGCCACTGGTTTGATTATCTTGGTTTTACTGCATAGTCCCAAAGGTGATGGCATTGGCGCCATTGGTGGACAAGCCCAATTATTTAGCAGCACCAAAAGTGCAGAAAACACCTTAAACCGAATTACTTGGGCATTGACAGTAATTTTTCTCGGTTTAACAGTAGTTTTAAGTGCTGGTTGGCTGCCTAAATAAGGATAGGTAAATGGGGAAAAGAACCCAACACCCGATACTTAACACCCTAATAAATTTAATTTCACGACGGTTAATTACAGCTCTTGCCTTGTTGATTGGCACAGGGCTGTTAGTCATTTTTACTAATATCCAGTTGAGTAATGGGTTTGCAATAGTACCAGAATATATACATTCAGATTTAATAATTTCTCTCCCCACTTCCTCAAAACCCCATCCCTTACCGCCCACACTGGCGCAGTGGCAAGATAACACTAACAGTGGTGACTACTTTTCCCAAATCACAACAACCCAAGTTGGTTATTTAGTCTGGTCACAATTTCCTATTCGAGTTTACGTAGAACCACCAAAATCTGTCAGCGAAAAACAAGCTCAAGCATGGGTTAATGGTGTCTTGCAGGGTGTACAGGAGTGGAGTACTTATTTACCTTTAACAGTAGTCGAACAGCCAGAAGTTGCTGATATTACGATTGTCCGAAAAGCGCCACCTCTACAAACTTCGCCTGGTAGTAATATACCCCGTGCGCGATCGGCACAAACGACTTACGAGTTATACACCAGCAACAAAATTTTATCCCACCGCTTCACCATCTTGTTAAGCCCTAGTCAAACAGGTGAGTATCTCATTGCAGCTACCCGCCACGAATTCGGTCATGCATTGGGAATTTGGGGTCATAGTCCGCTACAAACTGATGCTTTATACTTTTCTCAAGTTCGTAACCCGTCACCTATTTCTGCCAGAGATGTAAATACTCTAAAGCGGGTTTATGAACAGCCAACCAGTTTAGGATGGTCTTTAGTGGATAATTCAAAGATTAATTGATTGATAAGTAATACCCTAACGTCTGTCAGGAATCCAAGCCTCTCGCTGTTGTCCCTGAATCGACTGTACCATTCCAAACCTTTCCTCAATTTTGCGTGGCAGAGTGTATATCCCAAAGATGTAAACGCAAACTTCTTCTGGTTGATGTGTCAAAACACGAACTCTGGCTTCGTTATTTTGTAAACGATCCATGAAAATAGATGCACAAATTTCAACATCTTCAGGAATCTCATATACTTCTTTTGAAAAGGTGAATCTCTTCTCCAAACTATTTGCAATTTGATCGATAACGTTTTGCTCCGGCAACGGAGTTGTGAAGGATATAGACGTATGTTAGGCAGCACTTTCCATCTTCTAGCTGCTCTAAGTCAGGGATATTTATCAACTTTATCTGACTTGCATGATACTTCATTTCGTTAACTTTCTTTAGTCAGGTATCTGTATTCATAAATCACAAATAATTGTATGATTAGAATACTAGCCAATGCTGGCTAACATTGTTGCTCGATCGCACTCATTAGCATCTTAGAATTTCCAGTGCGATCGCACTTTTTCCTTTTTCTTACGCTCTACGACTTAGTGGTAGAGGTCGCTGTGCTAAAACTCCTTTATATAGTTCTTCCAGCAGACTAATATTTTTACTAAGGGTATAGCGGTCTAATACACGCACTCTAGCTTTTTGCCCCAGTAGGGTTGTTAACTCTGGATGGTCTTGCAGCACTGGCAAGAGGGTTCTCAATTGCGATCGCGCTGTTTTGGTACTAATAACTACACCTGCACCCTTTTCTAATACTTCTCCATCTGCACCCACATCTGTTGCTAAACAAGCCAACCCACATGACATTCCTTCTAACAGAGATAAGGACAAACCCTCTACCAATGAAGGCAAAACAAATACATCTGCGCCCCGCAAAATTTCAATGCGTCGGTCTTCATCAGCGACAAATCCCAACCAGATAATGCCGTATTCTGAACCATAAAAAGGCTCTAAGGAAGACTTTAAAGGGCCGTCGCCAACAATTAGCAACTTCGTACCAGGACTCATTGCCGACTGCTTCCAAGCGCGGAGGAGAGCCTCGACATTTTTCTCTGGTGCTATGCGACCCTGATAGACAAATAAACGTTCGGCTTTAAATTCTGCTTTGATTTGAGAAAATCCTGGAGAATACTTGGCAGTATCAACACCATTGGGAATTACGGCAATATTTTCTTCTCTTACACCCATCCCTGCCAATAATTCTCGCTGAATTTGGGAAAATACAATCACGCGATCGTAGTTAACTAAAAAAGGCGCGTAGAGCTGATAAGCCAAAAGTTGTGTTCCTGATACCAGTTTTGCACCCTTGCCAGCAAATGGCGTGTGAAAAGTGGCAACTAGGGGCAACCTCAGTTCCTCACAGATTTCCGGTAGAAAAAAGTCTAGAGGAGATAAGGTCAAGGAAGCATGGACTACATCTGGTTTGATTTCCCGCAGTGAATCGGTTAAAACTTTGGTGGCTTTAAAAGTAGGAATTGTGTAAACCTGGGACTTGTAAATGAAAGGTAAAGAGACCTCTCGAAGATTTGGCCAATTATCAGGTTCAGACTCTTCCTGGGCGAAGTGAAGAAAGCTAACTTGATGTCCCCTATCTAGCAAGGCATTTGTAATTTCTCGACTGTAGGTGACATTGCCGCAAAAGGGTGATTTTTTTCCAATCCAGGCTATACGCATTCTTTATTTAGCTGTAAGAAAAGCGGGTTTAATCTATTAATTATGTGTCCTTTGTGATTTTTATTTTATCTAGCTATACTTGCTGGTTTTTTTATTTATTAAAAATTTCCACAACTTTCTACTAGTTTAAAAGCTTATTGTCAGCTAATTAAACCAGTTGATTGATGGCTTTATTTATTTTAGTTATAAGTTGTTAATTTCTGATATTTAAACAACTTATTCTGACTAATGTCAGATTCATATCCGGCAAGTATGTGATAAATTTTCACTGGCAACAGTTTACCACGAACACAAAAGCTTTAAGTAAATTATTAATTACGTCAAGGTAATGAATAATAACTACTGTTAGCTGATAACTACTTGTGCGAGTTATACCAGGTTAATATACCTCCTGAAAAGACGATCGCAGCTAATCCCAAAAAAACTATCTGTAATCCCAGAAAGGTTTCTGCGACACCAGCTAATGCTAAAGGTAAGGAGAGGGCAATATTAATGACATTGTTCTGCAAGCCAAAAACTTTACCACGCATTTCTGGAGGTGTTTCTGTTTGGATTGCAGTTTGCATGGGAATTCCTACTAGTGCCCCAAAAATACCCACGAGCATCACCAGTAACAAGACAAGCCACAGTTGAGTTGTAAATACTGACAGACCAATCAGGGATGCTGCCATACCTATACAACCACACAGACTTAGCTGAGTATAGGAGAAGCGTTGACCAAATTGACCGAGAATTGTTGCTCCACCAGCGATACCAACACCGCCAGCTGCTAGTAAAAAGCCGAACTGGGAAGCTTTCATGTTGGGAATTATTTCCGCCATCCGAACGGCTAGAACAGTTAATGCTGCAAAAACAGAAAACAAGATAATCAGTTGCAGCAAAGCATTGCGGATGCGATGATTTGCTTTGAGATAGGCAAAACCGTCTCGCAAGTCAGAGAATACGTGAGGGAATTCTGTATCGGGGTGGTGGTGTTTTTCCTTAGTTGCCAGGAGGAACAAAATTAGTCCAGCGATCGCATAACTGCCACCAACTAAAAGTTCCTTACCCAAATTACCACTACCACCAATTTGCAGCCAAAGTTCATCGGCGATCGCTAACAATGGTTCTCCAACAGCAAACCCAACAATCACCGATGCCATCATCGTTGTCGTATAAAGCGAATTTGCTGAGAGTAAATCCTGTTCTTCTACGATTAAAGGAATTGCCGCCTGTTCCGCCGGTGCAAAAAACTGCGTCAAAGTCGAAACTAAAAAAGTCACACCCAGAATGATCAAAAAACCCACTGGCAGCACTCCTATGGGTTTCCAATCATGAGTCAACCACAACAGCAAGGGAATTGACAAAACCAGGATGCCACGCCAAATATTTGTTGCCACCAGCACAGCCTTTTTCGACCAGCGATCGACAAACACACCAGCAACAGAACCAAACAATACGGCTGGAATAGTAAAAGCCATCATCAAGACTGATACCCAACCACTAATACTCTGATTGCTTCCTTGAAACTGAGTATTAATCAAAGCAATCATCAACACCAAATAAACTTTATCTGCTAGTTGGGAAAAAACTTGACCGCCCCAAAGAGCCAAGAAATTAGGATTTTTTAATACAGGTAAAAATCCTAGCTGTTTTACATTCCCTGCAATAGCTTCTCCATCTGAACTAGAGGCATCTAATGTCGGTAATTCTTTTTCTGGAATAGTGGCTATTGGCAAATTTTGCCCATTACGAACGCCATTGCTATCTACCTCAGCAGTGGTTAATTTGTCCTCAGATTGTGTTTCTGATTGGCTTGAAAGATCGGTTTTTGGACAATTTTGATCGTTTTTAGAAATATCTTTTGGGGACATTTCTTGGCCATTTATTTGACTAGGTGTACACTTGGGAACAGCACTCAAGTGATTCCTGAGTGTAGAATCTGATACCCTATTCTGTTTTTTGGCGAGGCTTGGTGACAAAGGTAGGATTTTTTTATCCAAATCAGAAGGTTGCATCATGGTTGGCAGCAAAATAAGAGTCGATCAAGGTAGCAGAGCGAATAGGACGACCTAATTGATACTGAGCATACTGGCGCAAAATCTGCTCAACAGATAACCAGTCATAATCTCTAGCACTATCAATTTGCATTATCTCTGGTTGTGACAGCTGTTGAAGCAAAGCTAGTTCCATAGCACCCAAACGACTAGAAATCACAGGTATTTCTTGCCGATGCACAACAACTGTTTGGGCATTGAGCATTGCGGATGGAGCATTGGGCATTGGGTATTGGTTATTAATTCCCTCCTCCCCTGCTCCCCTGCTCCTTTGTTGCGCCCTTATCTCCTTTTCCCCTTCTTTTCGTAAACGTTCCCTAGCTTCTAAGGAAACCGTTCCACCCGCAGGGATGCTAAATCCTACCTGCCAGTTGGGGTCTGTGAAGTCTGGCTTAAGGGAACGTTGAGATAGGCAGCAGATTTGCACTTGTGGCGTCAGTCCTGCTAAGGCTAAAAGGTGAAATACAGCATGAGCCAGATGAGCTAAAACACCAAATGAATTTGTACTAGACACCGCCTCTAAGCGATGGAGATGTTCATTGAACAAATCATAAAGTTCTTCTTGGGGTTGTTCGCTCAAAGCTTCACACAGAACTATTTCTGCTAAATATTGACTGGCAGCCAGTTTTCCTAAATCTTTAGCTAAACCAGGATAAGTTTTTAACGTCTGTGCTTGAGTAATTTTATCAAGCGATCGCCCTTTAGCAATCAATAGTTCATTCACAACAAACATTCCACTCCTACCACCCAGGCTGGAGTTGTGCTTACGCGACCCTGGAGCCACGGCTCGAATTAGACCGAATTCTCGTGTCAAAATCGTCACTATTTTATCCGATTCTCCTAGCGCCTGGGTTTTAAGATTAATACCAGTTGTTTTGTAGGTTCTACTCATTAGTCATTAGTCACTAGTCATTAGTAGTTATTAATCATTGCTCAAGGGTCATTAGCTTAGGACAAATGACAAATGACAAAGGACAAATGACTATTCACCCTTTCCCAAGTTATCGCGCTGGCGGATCAAATCCATACCGCGAGATGTGCCTAATCTAGTAGCACCCGCTACGATTAAGTCTAGGGCTTGATTGATAGTGTGAATACCACCTGAAGCTTTAATTCCTACCCTTTCTTTTGCCAATTCTTGCAAAAGTCGCACATCTGCCACAGTTGCACCACCATTCCAACCTGTACTAGTTTTTAAGAATGCTGCTCCTGCCTCCATAGCTATTTCAGCAGCTATTTTTTTCTCCGCATCTGTCAACAGGTTAGTTTCCAAAATTACCTTGACCGTTTGCCCAGTCTCTTCACAAATTTCGGCAATCTCTCGGTGGACTTTTTCAGTTTTGCCAGCTTTTAACCAGCCCAAGTTCATCACCATATCCAACTCAGTGGCCCCACTATCCACTGCTTCTTGAGCTTCATACAGTTTCACTGCTGAAGTCGTTGCACCAGAAGGAAAGCCTATCACTGTACAAACTTTCGGGTTTTTACCGTGGAGGAGTTCGACTGCTTGCTTGACATTAGCGGGGAACAGACAAACCGCCGCAAAGTTGAATCTATATGCTTCTTCACACCATTGCTCAACCTGCTCTGGAGTAGCCGTTGGCATTAACAGGGAGTGATCGATAAATGGCGCAATATCAATGTCTGGATAGTCTGCTGCCATCGTGTCTTCTGCCAGTGATTGATTATTAAACTTTATAAAAAATTAAAACATTTCTTATATATATATTAAACCACATTTATTACGAGTTTATCCTGAAAACAAGTTGCTGAATTATCTTTAATATTGGCTTTACAGATATCCCAGGATTACTACAAGTGTTTAAGTTAACGCTAAGTAGTAGTAATACTAGGAATATCAAGAGGTTTTTTTGTACTATTTCCTAAGAAGTTAATAATACTTTGAGCCAATGCCTGCGATGCCAAATATGGGACACCATTACCAATAGTTTTAAACATATTAGTGAGTGACATATTTTCTGGAAGTACAAAATTTACAGGCAAAGATTGGATAGCTAAAGCTTCTGCTACAGAAATCCGCCGGACTTTGTAAGGATGTAAATGTACTTCATTATTTCCATAGCAAGCTGTCGGAGAGTAACGCCATCTATGCAGACGTTTGAAAGACTTTTTAGAATCATCTCCTTCATTAATAGCAGCAAATTTTGTGATGCCTGCCCTTGGTTGAAAACAGTTTTTAGTATTGGGATGTTTCAGAACATTATTTTTTCTAAACCAGTATTCAACTGTTAATTCTTCAGGTATGCCATCAGGACAAGGTATTAGAGAATTTTCTTGGAATGGTTCACTCTTACACCAGTGGTAAGCAAAAACTTTTTCTTGAGGATATAAAATATAATTATTCCAAGGAAAATATGTCTCATTTAGTAGCTTTTCACTACCGATTTTGATTCCTATATCTTGAAGAAAATTATTTTTGAAACCAATTAGAATAATTCTTTCTCTATCCTGGGGTACGCCATATTCGATAGCATTAATTAACCGCTCTGTTAATATATATCCTGATTCCTGCAATTTTTGCTTGAGGGATTCAAAAAATAAACGGTGTTTTGTCGTTTTCCACAAACCTTTAACATTTTCAAATAAAAAGAAGTCGGGAATATTTCGGCAAATTAATTCAATATATGAAGCAGAAAGCTTGCCATTATCTCCTAAACTTCCTCTATTTTTTCCACCTATAGAAAAATCAGGGCAGGGAGGCCCACCGATGAAACCAATTATATTATGAGATTTGCGGCAGTCCTTGACTAATTCTTGAAGGTGTTGTGCTTCTTTTTCGATAATAAATTTTGTTACATCTGCTGCTTCACCGTGATGATATCCATATTCAGGCGATCGCATTTTTAGAACTTCCCGTGAATGGCGATAGGCGGCGATAAATGGGGCGAAGATTTCATTGACATAAACAATATTAAAACCGCTGGTTTCAAAACCTAAATCGAGGAAACCTGAGCCAGCAAAAAAAGAGAAAATACAGGGGCGATCGCTCATTGAATTACTAGTACGATCAAAAAGTATTATTAATATTCAGATTCTCGGAAAATGGTTTATGTACGTAACTTATACTAACTATCCCAAATTTGATTTAAGGATTGGTAAAAACTAATATACTTAGGGTTTCTACGTAAGTACCAATCAAAAAATAACAATTGAAAAACTGCTTAAATAGTCAAAAAAATTTACACTTTCCCTAAGTATTACATCTTAAAGTTTACTCAATCTTTAAGGAAAATACCTGACAGAAAAAGAGTCTGGAGTCACAATTAAATATAGGGGTTTCCAAGCCCAAATCATATTTCAGACAAATATTTGTCATTAAATAAAAAACCGGGGTACTTCGGACTAAATTTTTATGCGGATTTTAATTTACTCCTACAACTACTATCCAGAACCGATTGGTATTGCCCCACTAATGACTGAATTAGCAGAGGGACTAGTAAAACGCGGGCATGAAGTGCGTGTAGTCACCGCTATGCCCAATTACCCTGAGCGGCAAATTTACCAGGAATATCGGGGTAAATGGTATGTCAACGAAGAAAAAAATGGCGTTCAAATTCAACGCAGTTACGTTTGGATTCGTCCACAACCCAACCTATTAGATAGGGTGTTATTAGATGCTAGTTTCGTCGTCACTAGCTTTGTACCCGCCCTTATCGGTTGGCGCCCAGATGTGATTCTCTCAACATCGCCATCCTTGCCAAGCTGTGTACCAGTTGCTCTTTTAGGATGGTTACGTGCTTGTCCTGTAATTTTAAATCTACAAGATATCTTACCAGAAGCAGCCGTCCATGTCGGTCTATTGAAAAATAAATTACTTATCCGGTTGTTTACATTATTGGAAAAATTTGCTTACCGCACTGCCACTAAAATTAGCGTCATTGCCGATGGGTTTGTGGAAAATTTGCGATCTAAAGGCGTAGAAGCTGACAAAATTGTGCAAATTCCCAACTGGGTTGATGTAAATTTTATCCGCCCTTTACCTAAAGAGGATAACCCTTTCCGTACAGCACATAGTCTAAACGGCAAATTTGTAGTACTGTATTCTGGTAACATTGCCCTAACCCAAGGCTTAGAAAGCGTCGTCAAAGCTGCTTCTGCCTTGCGCCATATCCCAGATATTGTCTTTGTCATTGTTGGAGAGGCAAAAGGTCTACAGCGATTGCAACAGGAATGTCTAGACTGCGGCGCAGATAATGTGATGTTACTGCCATTTCAACCCCGCAAAGATTTACCACAGATGTTAGCAGCTGCGGATGTTGGTTTAGTGGTACAAAAGAAAAATGTTGTATCCTTCAATATGCCGTCAAAAATTCAAGTGTTACTTGCTAGTGGAGGGGCCTTAGTTGCTTCTGTACCCGACAATGGTACGGCAGCAAGAGCCATTAGGCAAAGTGGCGGCGGAGTTATCGTTCCTCCAGAAGATCCCCAAGCTTTAGCGATGGCAATTTTAAATTTGTACCAAAACCCCGAAAAAGTCAAAACTCTGGGTTATAAAAGTCGCCAATATGCCGTTGAGCAATATGCTTTTGAGCAAGCTTTAAATCAGTATGAGTCCTTGTGTTACTCATTGACAGCAGAACGCAGAGCAATTCAATCTACAGGCATAGTTACGAAACAAGAAGTTTAATCTTTGCTGCAAAGTTATGTTACATCTGTAGAAATTACGATTATACCCTCATGCCTAAATATTAGGAATTTTTAAGGTAGCGAATTTTACTAATAAAAATATAACAATAGACAAGCAGGTTGTCAGGTGGATTGTTGAACTAAAAATCTCGTGGCTCACTTCATTCAATAGACCTCTTGCAAAAGTCCCTAACACCCCACCCCCAACCCCTCCCCAAAGCATCGGAAAGAGGAGCATTTGCTTTACTAAAATGCGGGGTGGGGTTCTTTATTTTTGATTTATGCAAGAAGTTTAACCCGTGATTACCCGAGTACAAAGTATATATAAATACTTAAATTTATATGTGTATAATAAATCAGACTTTTGCTAGACCAGTAATTAGTATGCTGTGTTGTATCGTAATTTTTAGCAGACAGTATAAAGCGTAGATGTGTAGTTACTTGCAAATTACTAGCTTTAGATTACATATTATGCTGTTTGATTAATCTGCAATTATTTTCGCTGTCAATTCCTGCTGCAAAGCTATTGGTTGATTTATCGCTGCACAATAACCATCAGCTTTTCAGCTGTTGCGGATATCGAAATCTAAACAGCCAATTATCAAACTAATCCCATAGACACCTGTTTTTTTGTTAGTATTCAAAAAAACCTATTGGCATATTTGTCAGATCAATTGTTCGTTGTTTGTAAGTAAATGTCAACAATTGTTTCAAAAGGAAGAAAGCACCTGAGGTTTAATGACTGATTATTTCCAAGGAAATTTCCCATTGCAATCTGTCCCACTGACGAAGAGTGCGGTAATAAGCCACGGCCAAACCGAAGAGGCGAGCGAAAAATTAGCTGCAACGATCGCTGTTGCGGCATCAGATCGCAAAGCAGGTGAGATTCTATTGCTCAAAGTAGCAGAGGTATCTTACTTGGCGGATTACTTTGTGATGATGACTGGCTATTCTAAGGTACAGGTAAGGGCGATCGCTCAAGCAATTGAAGGAAAAGTCGAAACTGAGTTGCAACGCCGTCCTTTAAGGACAGAAGGAAAAGTCGAGGGCAGTTGGGTACTACAAGATTACGGTGATGTGATCGTTCATATCATGATGCCCAAGGAACGGGAGTTTTATAATTTAGAAGCGTTCTGGATTCATGCAGAACGTATTTCCCTTCCAGAATCTGATGAAGGTGAGGGTAAGCCAACATGATTAGGTCTTCGGTTTCTAATTGCCCAGTTCCTACAGACCAACAACCACTCAATGAATACGAAGAGTTAAAAACTTCCTGGCTGTTTCGTGATACCACTTTACATTGGCGCGAGTATATCACGAAACTTGTTTGGATTTGGGGTTTATCTTGGCTCTTTGCAGGGCCTATAGCTGCGGCAAGTTTTCCTCCTCACAAGTATATTGCACATTTTATTCTCTGTGGTGCAGCAGGAGCCAGTGTCGGGTTAGTGCTGATACTGGTAAGGTTATACTTAGGCTGGTACTACGTGTGCGATCGCCTTTGTAGTCCCACAGTATTTTATGAAGAGTCCGGCTGGTACGACGGTCAAACTTGGACTAAACCACAGGAAGTCCTTAACCGCGATCGCTTAATTGTTGCATACGAGATCAAACCCATTCTGCGACGGTTACAATTTACCTTCGCTGGGTTGGCGGGAATGTACGTTATTGGTACTATAGGTTGGCATTTGTTTTAAAGAGTCATTAGTCATTAGTCATTAGTCATTGGTCATTAGTAAATAAACAAAGGACATAGACGCGCCAGCGGCTTCCCGCAGGGTAGGACAAAGGACAAAGGACTAATAACCAATGACTAATTTAATTAAAAAAGGTGATAAATATAAACCCATGACAATGGGAAAACGAACTCAAGCCACAGCACTGGAAGTCCGGTTGCTGCGGGAAGGTATTATTGAATCCAGGCATATAGTCCAAGCTGTTGTCTGCGACGAACGAGGACGGGTTTTAACCGTTGCCGGAAATTCTGAAACTGCTGCATTTATCCGTTCAGCCCTCAAACCGTTTCAGGCACTTGCTGTCACCACCACAGGTACACTGGAACGCTATCAACTCAGCGATCGCGACTTAGCAATTATCACAAGTTCTCATAAAGGAAAAGTAGATCAAGTCCGACAGGTATTTAACATCCTTTGGCGAGCCGATCTCGACCCGACTACACTCCAGTGTCCAATTCCTGAAGGCAAACGGAGTCCTCTGGAATACAATTGCTCTGGAAAACATGCCGGAATGTTAGCCGTTTGTCAGCAACGCCATTGGCCCTTGAATAACTACTTGGATCGCAAGCACCCAATACAGCAGTTGATTTTGGGCAAAGTAGCAGAGTTGCTGCGAATGCCAGCCGCAGAATTTATCAGCGCTCATGATGACTGTGGCGCACCAACTTATCTAATGCAACTCGGTCACATGGCATCTTTATATGCACTGCTAGCCTCTAGTACCAACTTGGATATGGAGCGGATTGTCCGTGCTATGACTCATCACCCCGCGATGGTCGCAGGAGATGGAGAATTTGATACAGAACTGATGCGCTTAACTCCAGGAGAACTAGTCAGTAAAACTGGTGCCGAAGGAGTGCAGTGCATTGGTAGACTCGGTGAAGGCTTGGGATTGGCAATCAAAGTCATGGATGGGGCAAAACGAGCAAAATATGCCGTTGCCATTCATTTACTTCAGCAAATGGGGTGGATTAGTCCCAGCGCCGCCGAAAGCCTCTCAGAAAAGTTTGTCACCTTGGGAAAATACAAGCGTTTAGAAGTAATTGGAGAATTATCATTTTTGTAGTTGCCAAACTCTTGACTATAGGTTATGCTATAAAAGTTAAGAGCGACGCGGGATAGAGCAGCCTGGTAGCTCGTCGGGCTCATAACCCGAAGGTCAGTGGTTCAAATCCACTTCCCGCCACCAAATAAAAAATAAAACAAAACCCTACAATCAGTAAAGATTGCAGGGTTTTGTTTTATTTTGATCTATTCTGGAAGAAATAGCCATCCAAAAAGCGCGGAGAATCATGGTTGTGAAGTTGCAGCGACCAATTTTAGTGGGAGGATTGGGACTTTCCTTTTCCCTGTGGATGTTGGACAGTTGGCACGATTCTATATTGCAGGTGGGTGAGTTCGGTTTGTTGAGTGCCTTAACTGTAGGTGGTGGTTTGTGGTTATTCCAGCAAAAGCGCCCCAAAGACAGTTTAAAGCAGCTAGATGGTATGGTGGTTGACCGAGCGACTGTGGAAAGTGCGATCGCTAAAACTGAAACTGTAATTAACCAACTAGCACAAGAAACAGAAAACCATCCAGCCTTAGAGACACTCAGAGAACAAGTTGCCCAATTGTTGCTGGAATTAGACAGGCAAAAAATTAAAGTAGCTGTGACTGGCGGGAAATCCGTGGGTAAAAGCACTTTAATTCAAGTGCTAGAGCAAAATCTAGAGACACAAAATTTCGTATCTCTACAAGAGACACCACCTTTATTTAGAGAAGTCGGTGAAAACTCAGATGCGGCTATTTTGGCAGAAGTAGCAAAATCTGATTTCGTTCTATTTCTGACAAACGGTGATTTGACAGACTCAGAATTTCAAACCTTACAGCAGCTAAAGGCAGCAAATCAGCCTAATATGCTGGTTTTCAACAAACAAGACCAGTATTTAACCGATGAAAGTGCCAACATCTTGCTGTCTTTGAAACAGCGGATGCAGGGAAATGTAGTTGCAACTGCGGCCTCTCCCATTGCCATCAAAGTCCGAAAGCATGAGGCTGATGGTTCTGTGCAAGAGTGGATGGAGCAACCAGCAGCAGATATCCAGCAGTTAACTCAACAGTTGGCTGAAGTTTTAGCACAGCAAGGACAACGGCTAGTTTGGGTAACTACCATGAGGAAAGCCGGGTTGTTGAAAGCCGAGGCGAAAAATTGGCTAAATGGAACCAGACGCGATCGCGCCACCCCAATTATTGAACAATATCAGTGGATAGCTGCTGCTGCTGCCTTTGCTAACCCAGTACCAGCCTTTGATATTCTGGCAACTGCGGCGATTAATGCTCAAATGGTAATGGATTTGGGTAATATCTATCAGCAAAAATTTTCCCTAGAACAGGCACAAACCGTAGCTGGAACAATGGGAAGTTTGATGCTGAAATTGGGTTTAGTTGAACTTTCTACAAAGGCTATTAGTACTGTTCTGAAAAGTAATGCCGTTACCTTTGTTGCTGGTGGCGTAGTGCAAGGAGTAAGTGCAGCTTATCTGACTAGAGTCGCAGGGTTAAGTCTAGTTGAGTATTTCCAACAGCAGGAAATAGCCATAGATTCTGGAACTGGTTTGAATTTGGAGAATTTGCGGCAAACATTGCAAAAGGTATTTCAGCAAAATCAGCAGATTGGTTTTTTGCAGGGGTTTGTTAAGCAAGGCATGAAGCGTTTGTTGCCAGAAGTGCAGCCGGTTGAAGTAGCTAGTGCTAGTGTTCAGAAAGCTGTAGGATAATCTGATGTAGAGGTGCAAAGGCACAAATTTTGCACTGCACACCTCACATACCTGTAATTTCAATAGTAGGTTAATAGCCTAATTTCGCTAAAGTGGACTGAAAAGCAATATTTAGTCCACTTGAGTGGAATTTAGATATAAAGCAGGAAATTTATTCCCTGGCAAGAAATATACGAAGCTAAGAGGCAAAGTAATATACAGACCTGATTATTGAAAATTTAAAAAATACAAGCGCTAAACATTTATTAATTACGCAAACTTATTAGTAAATTTTATAACAAAACAATTACTGTGTTTTGAAAATTATAGGTAATATACCTTAGTATACTCAATTACTGCGCTAGAATTGACCGAAGACAATAAATATTGTACTGGTCATTAACAATTTAAATATGACAGCCCAAGTAATATCATCTATAAACATGAAGGGCGGTATAGGTAAAACTACATTAACCGTTAATCTTGCAGCTTCCCTAGCTCGATTTCATGGCAAGCGTGTTCTTGTAGTTGACCTAGACCCCCAAACTAACGCTACATTTTGTTTAATTAGCCGTGAGACTTGGGATAAATGGATAGCCTCGAAACTTACATTAGCTGATTTAATGAATCAAACCGATCATTCTAATCTTTCTAGAGTAGAACCAAAAGTTCAAGATGCAATTATCAAAAATGTAGGAGGAATCAATAAATTAGACCTTATACCGTCTCATTTAAAACTAACTTTTATTGATATTAGTTTATCTACAGCCATATCTAGAGAAACAATTCTGAAAAGAAAATTGTCTAAAGTGTTAAGCGAATATGATTTTATATTTTGTGATTGTCCTCCCAATCTTTCATTATCTACTCAAAATGGTTTAGCAGCTAGTGATTACTATATTATACCAGTTTTCCCGGAACCACTTGCGGCTTTAGGATTAGGACTTATTAGCAATAGAATCAAGCAATTAAATGAGTCATTAGAAAAAGAATTATTATCTCTTGGAATTATTTATACTAAATATGATAAAAGAATCAAAGAAACTGAAATAACATCATTAGAAATTATTGATGCTAATCCACAAGAATATATTTTCAATACACGAATACCAGAAAATACGAAGATCAAAAGTGCTGTGAGAAGCTCACAACCCATTATTATTACTAATCCTAAAAGTAGTGGCTCACAAGCTTATAAAGAACTAGCTAAAGAATTTTTGGAGAGAATAGATAAAATGAATGATTCAAAAGCGAGTGATTTATTTATATGAATGAGAATGATCAAAAAAAGACAAAAAAGAATTTTGAGCAATTGCAAACTCTAGGGCAAATTCTTAGCCTTATACAGATTTTGAATATAGATGAACTTGAAGCTATTACAACTGGTAGTCACTTAGGGGAAGCGGTAAAACTCATAAAAAATTTAAAAAATAATTTAAATTTAGCTATAAATGAATTAGAGAAACAAGAGGATACAATAAGCAACGAATTACCTGATTCAGAAATATCTACACAACCATCTAATGAGAAAAACAACAAAAATGAAAATACTAAAAAAATTATAGTAGATTACATTACAAGCGTTGTTTCTACTGATACGGAATCATTTCCTGATCGTAAGAGTATTTCTGATTTTTTCAAAGAATATTTTGATATTGATTATATTCTGAAGAAAGAATCTAGAAAAGAGCTAGTTAATAGACTATGTAAATTAGTTTTGGAAAGAAATATAACAAGAGATGCTATAGGAGATGCTTTATTAAAAAAAACTAATTCTAAACATGGCTCTTTACTAAAAGAAAAAGAAACTAGCTTTCTTAAAAGCTGGTATGAAGCAATAGAGAAGATGTAAATTATTTATGGGAATATCACAAGAATTAAATTTAGAATCTCAAAAATATTACAATCAGTTTTTGCAACAAATTTTACCTGCTGTTGACAAAGCATTGAATGCTACTTTAAATGACTCAAGAGCAAATTTGATAGAGGAATGCTATTTAAAAGCTATATCATTCTCATCTTGGCGTGAAATACTTTTGATTGATACTAGAAATTTTTGTAAAGAGATATACAATGAATTGCAATCTGATTTAGCTGCATCAATTTCATCAGCTATAACTGGTAATTACAGGTTAGCATTTATGTCTATGAGAAGTTTTATAGAATTATCCTCTCTACTAGCCTACTATTATGATCATCCAGTAGAATATGGCTGGTGGTTAAATGACAACCATATAATTAAATTTTCTGAATTAAATCAAAATTATTTCCCATATTACAAGCAATTAGCTACTAATAATATTAATACGAATATTTATTCAGAATGGAAAAAAGTATCTAAATATGTACACGCTGAAGTTAAAAGCTATATGCAATCTTCTGATAATCTTCCTTTTATACCTGTTTATCAAAAAGATAAATTAGGGCAATGGATATCTCATTTTTCTCAATCTACTATGTGTATTAACAAACTTTTCTATATTGTATTTCAAGATGCTTATTTTAAAGCTTTTAGTAAAATAGAGTTTGATAGTTCATGTCAAATTATTAAAAATAATTTAAATGATGAGACTTTTTTCTTAAACATTAAAGATGCTCGTTGTAGATAAATAAATACAAAACCCCTCTCTATCTTCTCCTTTTTTGCTACCTCAGGTCTTCTAAATTTAGGTTTTAAGATTATTTGTGTAAACGAAACTACGTAGTGTAGTAAATAAACCTAAAATTTACCCAAGCCTAAAATAGGCTTGGGTGTATTTAAGAATATCGTGATTGCTAGTTCTCAAAAAATTGTGAATAAGGATAATTAGCTAAACAGCACCACTGTTTCTATTAAACAGAATAGCTATAGTTTTGAAAATTAGCTTTAAATCGTACACTAAACTCCAATTTTTTTGATACTGCAAATCCAGACGAATTACATCTTCAAAACTACGGACTGTAGAACGTCCATTTACTTGCCATTCGCCAGTCATGCCGGGTTTTACATCTAAACGTTGCCACTCCGGTACTTCATAGCGTTCAACTTCATCGGGTGTAGGTGGTCGAGTGCCTACTAAACTCATTTCTCCTTTGAGGACGTTCCAAAATTGGGGTAATTCATCAAGACTAGTTCGCCGTAAAAAGCGCCCTACCTTAGTAATTCTAGGGTCATTTTCATTCTTGAAAAAAGCACCTTGCACTTGGTTCTTGACTTCGGATTTCTTCGCTTCCGCATCCACACACATAGAGCGGAATTTCCAAATCTTAAACCGTTTCCCCATCCAACCACAACGAATTTGGCTAAAGAAAATGGGCCCGGGATCATTAATTTGAATAGCGATCGCAATTGGAATAAACAAAATTCCTGTAATTAATAAACCAATCACTGACCCGATAATATCTAAGAACCGTTTCATCCAAGACGCCATAGAAGGGTGAGTAGTGGGTAACTGCTCTACTTTACGGGAAGTTGTCTTCCGATTATCTACTACGTCATCTTGTTCTATTAACGACCCATCCCCCACAAGCTCCAGAGGAAAAACTTGATCCAACCCTGTGAGTTTTAGGACTGCCATGACTTGAGGTGTTACATTCCGCAGTGTTAATGTAATACCTTTGGTCTGAGCGTATTTAAAATTACTGACTAGGGCACCTAAACCACTACTATCGATAAAAGTAGTTTGATGAAAGTCAATGATAATTTGCTTGGGATGTGAATTGGGCCCAATTAAGCCTTGGCAGGTTTGCTTAAAGCCTAAAGCCTCTAGCACGCTCAACCGCGTCGGCACCTGCACTATAGCCATGTCGTTTAGGGAATTAATGGGAAAATCGACCTCTGTCGGTTGGCTAGTCATGAAGCTCTGCACTTTCGTTGCCATGTATAATGTAATCTGCCAAACATTACTTTGTCCTACAAAATTACTGAACCTAATATCGGAATTAGTAGTAATCAGGACTAACTGCTATTTACCGGGGCTGAGATTGGAGATCGCTAGCGACGATTCACAATAGAACAAGAAGCCAAAAAACATCCTTGCTGTTGTGCCGACGCAGCGCGATCGCGTTGCTCTCATCAAATGATTGCTAAAAATACGGTTACACCTACCGCACGCCTGATTGAGGTCTTTTCTGCCATTCAAGGGGAAGGACTGAATGTAGGGACACGTCAGATATTTATTCGTTTTGCTTTGTGTGATTTGCGCTGTCACTTTTGTGATAGTGCCCACACTTGGAGTGCACCTACTACTTGTCGGATAGAGCGATCGCCTGGATTGCGCGACTTTAAAATCTACTCTAACCCCGTTCCATTACCCACATTAATCGAATGGGTGGAACAGCAAAATCTGCCTTCTCTACACGATAGCATTAGCTTAACTGGCGGCGAACCACTTCTTCATGCCTCATTTCTAACGCAGTTTCTACCACAAGTGCGAGCCATAACTGGTCTACCTATATACTTAGAAACTGGCGGACATCGCCCAGAACAACTAGCAATGATTATCCCATACTTAGACTCTGTAGGTATGGATTTCAAATTGCCCAGTGTTAGCGGCGAAAGTCATTGGCAAGAACATAGTAAATTTCTCCAGTTATGTCATGACTCATATTTAAATGTTTTTGTCAAGATAATTGTGTCTCAAAACACAGATCCCGCCGAGTTGGAACGTTCAGCTTCGTTGGTGGCAAAGGTTAGTCCAGATATCCCAGTATTTTTACAACCTGTTACGCCTTTGGCAGTATCAGAACAATTTTCTCCAGTACCTGTACTTGCGCCTTCCAGCGATCAAGTTTTGACGTGGCAAGCTTTGATGAAGGGGTTTGTCAGGCACGTGCGCGTGATCCCCCAAACGCATAAAATGCTGAACCAGTTGTAAAATTTTAGTTTGATAAAGATGTAGTCAAGAAAAAAGTAAGATTTTATGAAATGGTAATTGGGCTGTTGCCGCTAATTAGGCAGGCAGCGGCCCCCTTAGTAGGCAGTCTCATGAGCCGAATCAAAAGACCCTAAGCAATACTTCTCGCTTTGTGCATTTTTAACTCGGAATCGGGTTTGGGGTAAAGGGTAAAGGGTAAGGGTTAAAGGTTTTTCTTTCCCTTTTCCCTTTCCCCTTTTCCCCAAAACCCGAGAAGTATTGAGACCCTAAGAGGTTTTATTACGTAAAATCTTGCCTCCCTGACTCGGAGAGAAACTTGAACTAAAGTTCAAGGCAGGGAGAGGTTCGTCAAACTCAAATTGATTTAGGTATTTCGGGGGTAGGCAATACCCACCCAACCTAATTTCTGGTTGCTATAGTGCGCCCTCATCTGGAGCTTTGGATTTAGCTTTTGCCTTATTGGCACTGCGTTTGAGGGCAGAGAGTCTTGCTTCGTATCTCGCTCGTTGGCGCTTACTAGGAGTATTATCAATCAGGGTTTTCAAGGCGCTACCAAGACTCTTGTAGGCATTGGGAAGGCTATAACCAAAACGAGTTGCTAAAGCGATCGCTTTCTCATCAGCATTGAGCAATTCTCTTAGTTGCTTTTCCCCATTATTCTTTTGGTACAGTCGCCAGCCTGACACGCCACAAAGCGACAAAGCTAACACCAGCAGCAATCCATCTTGTACCCACAATTCCCCTACAGCACCACCTAAACCAATGGCTAGTGCTGCCATTTCCCAACCATCTTTAGGAATTGTGTCATTTTGAACGCGAGCAACCTCATGCCAGAACAGCAGATTACGCTGATCCATTGCGAGGGCATCCCATTTCACCAAATCAATTTGAATTTCTACCTGGTCTTTCCCAATTTCTTCGCAGCGAACCAGGGGTGGATTGACCTCAGTTGTGCCTTCAACCGTGACCCAGCTTTGCAGTTCTGGCGGTAGTAAGGCTTTTAACCGCCGGAGTTCGCTCATTTCCGCTTTGGCAGAGGAGGTTGCATAGGATGTCATAATATCCAGCCCCAGAAAATTTCAGTATATAGTGAGGGTATCACTTTGGAGTATAGCTATTTAAGTAACGATCCGTCTCACTCACTAGGAAAAGTTCCTCGCTTTTTTCGTGCTTCCATTGCTTTTTCTAGTAAATCTAACAATCCTGGGGCTTCTTCTTGGATACTGAGTAATAGTCTTTCCCCAAGTTCTATATTCCCCGGATCGAGGCCTGTTGCCATCACTTCTGTCAAGCGAGGAATTGCTATGCCATCCACAATCTGAATTAATCCACTCAGACAACGGTGAAATTGTTTTTCTGTAAGAATCGAGTCTTCTAAAGGAAACTCAATAATGGCACGAATTTCACCATCGGATGGGTCATACTCCCATTGCAACATTTTAGACTTATCCGAAAATGGTAAATGTATACGGCAAAGGAATTTCAGCGATTACA
>NZ_JAVRCL010000057.1:0-55425 GCF_034530775.1 Nostoc sp. DedSLP04
CAAAGTCGTTTTGAGGTACTTCAAAGTCGTTTTGAGGTACTTCAAAGTCGTTTTGAGGTACTTCAAACTTTGTCGCAGCGCGATAGAGTACACAGGTGTGTAGGCGTAGCTTGAGTTTTAAAACAGTCGCTACACATTTCTATTTTTTAGGCAAAACCTACCCAGTATTGACACCACTCTCTATTCCCCGTCTAAGTTGTGGTCTAAATGCCTGAAAAATGCTATAAAGTCCATCAGCTTAATTAAGGAGTTAAAAAGTCTAAATGGTTTCCTGGTTGGGCACGCAAATCTTCCACAGTTCCCTGAATTTGTAATTTGCCTTGATTTAATAGCACAATCCAATCAGCACGGGCAATTACTCTGGGACGGTGGCTAATCAGAATTGTAGTTTTCCCTTGGCGATGCAACAACAGCTGATTCAAAACTTTAACTTCACTAACAGGATCGAGTCCGGCCGTTGATTCATCTAAAATTAAGACTGGTGGATCGTTGATAATGGCTCTTGCTATAGCCAATCTTTGCCGTTGTCCACCAGAAATATTTGAGCCAAATTCACCTAATACAGTTTGATATTTTTCAGGTAGTTTACTAATAAAATCGTCTGCCTCAGCAATTTGGCAAGCATCGACAATTTGCTCAAAGGTGACGTGAGGAGAACCTAACCGAAAATTATCAATAATAGAGCGACTCCAAAAATGAGCTTCTTGCGGAACAAGGACTACTTGTTGCCGCAAACAATCAAGGGCTAGGTCTTGCAGATTATAAATACCAATGCGAATATTACCAGAATTAGGTGTATATAATCCTGCAATCAGTTTAGCAAGAGAACTTTTACCACAGCCGGATGAACCAATTAGGGAAATCACTTTACCGCCAGGAATAGTTATGGAGAAATCTTGCAGTAACTCTAGTCTCCCAGGATAGTGAAAGTTGAGATTTGTGCAAATAATATCAGCCTTGCTAGGAATCTTCGTAAAAGGTTTTTTAGTATCGCCTTGATTTTCAGGTGTGGAATCGATAACTTCTGTTAAGCGCTGCGTAGCAGTTTTTGCACGAGTGAATTCATCTATAAAGTTGAGCATAGTACTAATGAATGCTAAAAAATTACCATTCATCCCGTTAAATGCCAGCAGTTGACCGATGCTGAGTTCCTTACTAATAACTAGGATGCTGCCGAAACCAATCAAACTAATGCTGCCAATACTAGAAACTAAACTAGAGAAGATACCGTTAATAATTCCAATCTGAACTGTGCGAAATGTTTGATTTGCTAAACGACCAAATCGGTTCTGAAATTCTTCCCAAAACTGGGGAGCGGCAGTAGTAGTTTTGAGTGTCAGAGCGCCTTTAAAGCTTTCAACGAGAACACCTTGATTTTCTGCATCTAAAACTAAGACACTTCTGATTTTTTGTTGAAGTGTAGGCAGGAAAACAATCGTAGACAAACTCATTACAGTCGCAATAATCACACCAACTAAGGTAAGTTTCCAGCTATAGAACAGCATAAAACCTAAAGAAACTGCTGCAATAAATAATTGGCTTGGCAGACTAATAACTGCTTGAGAAATTAATTGATTAATTTGTTGAATATCTTGCAATCTGCTCACAATCTCGCCACTACGACGCGATTCATAGTAAGTCAAAGGCAACCGCAGGATTGTCCTGGCAAATTCTAGAACTAATCCTAACTCCAGCCGTTGAGCAAAATGGGCAATCAGGTTATATTGAACTAGTTGTAAACTACTTGACACAAGATTCATTACCAAAACGGCAATAATCACAGCGCTAAGAAGTTGGGTGTCACCCCGAACAAGTACATTATCCGTCAGAATTTGGAGCAGGATGGGAGAAGCTAATGAAAGCAGACCAATAATTAAAGCGCAGAGAAAAGCCTCAAATAGTATTTTTCCATAAGGCAATACACGCCGCACGAAGCGCCCAAATCCGTCAATTTTATCATCGGGTAGAGCGTAAAAGCGAACCGAATCTGGCTCCAGTAAAAGCATCACTTTATCTGACCAAGCTTCCATTAACTCTTTTTTAGAGACATAACGGATATTAACGGCTGGGTCAGCAACTATATATTTCTTACCTTTTTGACCATACAAAACAACCCAGTGAGTACCTTGCCAGTGAATAATTGCTGGTAATGGCGCTTGGTTCATCCGATCTAATATTTCATTTGAGGCTCTGACTGAGCGTGCATTAAAACCAAGGGACTCCGCTCCCCGCCTCAGTCCTAATAATGTTGTTCCTAATTGGCCTGTGCCTACTGCTTCCCGGATGTGATTTAGTGTAAAGTTGCGCTGATAATGTTTGGCAATAGAAGCAAGACAAGCCGCTCCACAATCTTCTTCACTATGTTGTGCAACAACTTGGTATTTCATTTTGCACTCCAGCATCTAAGAGCATCGTGACAAAACCCAAAAAAATAGCAGGGTCTTATCCCTGCATACAGTAGCGCTTATTCTCTACTACTCAAAGATAAGCAGTATTTTCCCAAAAAAGCGCTATAAGAATCGATTGACTGTGGCTATGAAACAACAGTCAATCAGAATTTTTGAAGTTTGTTGAAGAAAGTAGATGGATAGTAACAAACGTATGTTAGGATAGTCATGGATATAATAAACAGCTAATCACTTGCTACTATTGAAATCGATTAGCAATTAAAGCACAAGCAAAAGTAAGTTAACCTGCGTCAACAGAGTAAACTACTTGAGATGTGACGTTCTATCCAGGTAAAGACGCGATTAATCGTGTCTTTACGTTTATTATGTTCCTTCTACTAAACTTCATAGTTTGCCTGGTTTCCTAAATTTAGTTGAAAGTAGGTTTAGCGTCTGCCCTTCTTTCCTCCTCCTACGTTAATGTCAATGTCAATGTCGATATCAATATCAATATCAACATCAACACTACTACCACCACGACCGCCTCTACCACCACGACCGCGTCTACCACCACCTGATAGGTTGGCTTCTTCACTAGCGGTGAGTTCAGTAAAAAGTGTGCTTTGCATATTTTTAGTTCTCACTTAATTGTTGGGATTTAAATAACATCACACTAAATTCATCAATGCAAACAGCGCATTTATGAATGTTTTTGTGTTGTTAAGGAGATTATATGGGTGAAACTAGTGTAATAAAACAACTATTTCCTTAAGAAATATGTATTACAAGCTCTTAACAAAGATACTACTTGGCTAATATTTATACTATTTTCACTATTTTCTGGAAAAACTATTAATTTTATTCTCTTTAAATAGATAAATTTTCTGGATCTAATTTCATGCCAAAAATATATACATGTATCAGTACTTCCTAAATAAGTACTGTACAAATTTATATTAGTAAAGCAAGAGAAATTGCATATTAATATTCTTAGATGAGTTTAAAATAACTTAAATAAAAAGTAGAAAATTACTTGTAAAAGTATATTTTTATACAAATTATGAAAAAGCAAATTTAGAGAACTCCAAGAATTTTACTTGATTTTTGAGATTTACGTATTATCACATAAGCAAAAATTATTTTAATTTTACTTATACATAGACTATTTAAAATTATATAAGATATTGTAATACTAACCCTTTTAAACTAGCTGGAATACTTATTAATTAGAATAGAAAAGAAAAGTTATTTCTTTATCATAGAAACTTTTTGCAATTAAATAAAAAAAGTATAAAGTTTTAGAAAAAATTATAAAGATTTGGTCTTTTTACTAAAAGCCGCTAATTGTTATTTAAACTTAGGCTATGTTCATTTTTTAGCTATTGCTGATTGAACATCCTTAAGACCGTCACTTCCTCTTATCACAAAGGGAGAGACCAAGAATACTCCGCCTTAAAAGTAAGAAAAGAGCCTCCTAGCTTGAAAATGCTTGTTCAATAAATATCTATCTATATATCTATAGATGAATCTCGCTCGGCATTTTCATACTTGGTAGTGTACGAAGTTTATAACGATTACCTTCTTATACTAGCTAGCTATTTGCTAGATTGTTTGCACAACCAAAATGTTTTTTAACGTATATGCTTATTGACCCCCAACCGGACTTTCTCCGCCCAGTTGAAAGCGACGAATATCTTCCTCCAATTAGCAGTTGGACATGGCTGGGGGGGATATTTTTAATTGGAAGTGTTGGCGTTGCCTTCGGCCTTGCAAGTGTCATTCAATACAATGTAGTAGTGAGAGCAGCTGGTACTGTCCGTCCAACGGGGGAAATACGGTTAGTGCAAGCAGCAGTGGAGGGAACAGTTAGAAACATTAGGGTGAAAGAAAATCAAGTTGTGAAAAGGGGAGATGAGATTGCACTGCTCTACGACGCCCAATTACAAAGTAAAAAAAGCCAAATTGCCGGCAATATTCGGCAGAATCATTTACAAAGAACGCAAATCGATGCACAACTAAGAGCGCTACAGAATCAAATCACAGCTGAATCCAATTCGATGGGACAGGCGATTATCTCCGCGCAAGCGGATCTTAGCCGTAATCAACGGGATTATGGAGACAAGCGAATTACCAGTAAGGCAGAAGTGGATGAAGTAGAAGCCTCTGTGGAGTTAGCAAGGGAAGAACTGAAGCGATATCAGCAGTTAGCAGAGACTGGAGCGATCGCAGCTTTACAGATTAAGGAAAAAGAACAAGCTTTTAAAGCAGCACTTGCCAGATTAGAACGGATCAAAACTGGACTCAATCCCACTAGCGCAAATGTGCAGATCGCCCAAGAACGCATTGCCCAAGAACGGGCAAAGGGTGAGTCTATGCTGGCGGCATTGAACAAAGAAAGACAAGAACTGATTGGGCGTCAAGTAGAAATTCAAAATCAAATCAGCAGCGCTCAAGAAGAGCTAAAACAACTCTCAACAGAACTGCAAAAAACTGTAATTCAGGCTTCAGAGGCAGGTACTATTCTAAAACTAGAATTAAGGAATCCTGGGCAAGTTGTTCGTGCTGGGGATGCGATCGCTCAAATTGCTCCTAGTAAAGCACCTCTGGTCATCAAAGCCCGTGTTGCCGCTTCTGATATTAGCAAAGTACAGGTGTGTAAAGTCGTACAAGTAACAAAATGTTCACAAGGGGAAGTACAAATGCGGCTTTCTGCCTATCCCTACCCAGATTACGGCATCCTCAAAGGAGCTGTTAGAGCCATAACCGCCGACGCTATTACATCTCAAGTTAACGGCAATCCAATTGCACCTTACTATGAGGTGACAATTGAGGCAGAGAGACCTTATTTAAAAAAGGGTGATAAATCCTATCCCATTCAACCGGGGATGGAAGTTACAGCTGATATCATTTCCAAAAAAGAAACCGTAATGACATTTATTTTGAGAAAAGCAAGGTTGCTAACAGATTTGTAGGCTTTTTCTTGTATTCCACGCCATTGAGAACCACTTAGGATTTACGCATTAGACCTCTTGCACGAATGTAAAACTAGCCCTCATTCCCCAACCCCTTCTCTCAAGTGTGGGAGAAGGGGAGCCAATTTTAAAGTCCATTTCAAAGTCCCTCTCCTTTGGGAGAGGGATTTAGGGTGAGGGCTTTTGATCCCTCCAACCCCCTGCAAAACCAACAGGGCTATTTCATTGTCTCAAAGGTTGATAAGTGGTGGAAGTAGATTGAGGATTTGATGGTTTGGTAGACTGGGGAGTTGACCCACTCCAAACTCGATCGAACTGAGCTACCGACAACGACTGTAAAATACTAAGATTAAGCGGCTCTTTGCTGATAAATGTGGCGTAGGAAGGCTGCAAATAGGAACGGTATTCAGGACGGTTAAGGAGATGGGTTTCTAAAAAAGCGACGCTGAGGGCGTTGAGATAAGAATAAACAGCAGCACGATCGGGGCCCAGTAAGGCAGGTGGTACAGGTAAGACATCGTTTTGAGGAGTAGGTTCAGCGATCGCTGAAAAGTGGGTGGCATTTTCAATCAAAGCCAGGTACTTATTGGAGTCAGAAAGCCAGGTAAAGGGGCGAATTTGCTCAGATACGGGTGGTGCGAAAACATCTTGACTACCTGCTACCAGCATGATGGGAATTTTAATTTGACTGATTCCTCCCTGACCTAAAACTGAACTGTCAATGGGATTAATTGCAACGATCGCCTTGATGCGATCGTCTTTGAGTTCGTAATTCTTTGGAGGTAAATCGTTTGCTTGACACTGCAAAAACACCGACAAATTAAAGGATGAATTATCGGGATTGCAATCTTGCCTGAGTTGCTCAAAGTTAATATTGGCTCCTGCTAAAGTCAAAACAGTATAACCACCAAAAGACTGACCGATCGCCCCAACTTGTTGAAAATTGAGTTTTCCTTGGAGGGTAGGATCGGATTTATCTAAACGCTGTAATTCATTTAGTAGATATTTGATATCCAAAGGTCGGTTGATAAATTCTGCTGCATCTGGAGGCCCTGCCAAACCTGCAAAATATTGTTGAAAGCGTTCGGCATTACTACCAGGGTGTTCCAGTACAGCAACAGCAAAACCATAGGATGCTAGATGTTCAGCCAGGTAGACAAAGGTAGAGCGATCTGAAGCCAGTCCGTGAGAAATTACAATCAGGGGAAAGGGTGGTGAGAGTAAATCTCCAGTTTTTTGTGAACCTGCTGATGGCAAATAGATATCTACAGGTAGACGGCGCGAACGAGAAATGTCATTTAACTCTAGGCTTTTTTTCTGCCAGGTGAATTTTCCTGGCGATCGCAAATCTGGTTTTTGGGAGAAATCAATTTTTGAAGTGGCTGCTTGAGCGAGCGCTTCTTTTTGCAGAGAGGCAAAAACTTCATCCTTTTTTTTAATCAATTGAGACAAGTCATCGACTATCCTTAATCCCTCTGTGAAATTTACCCGGATAGTATCGCTAGGAAATTTCCGCAGTAAATTCACCACTGTTAACCCCTCTTTCTGATCGGCAGCAGACAAAATTAAAGAGGCACGTATGGCATAGAAGCCATTCTTTCGAGACTCAGTGAGCAGTAATTTTCCCAGTTGTTGCACCAACTGCTCGCCTATCGGTGAGTAGGTAACTTGAGATACTAGTGTAGGAGTGAGATTAAAGCGCTGCTGGAGTAGATCCCGCAGTTGGGCAAGTTGTTCAGGAGTTGCACGGCTAGCATAAAATGACAAATCTTGATCGATTTTGCCAACTTTTGCAAAGGTTTCCAGCGAGTCTACGGATAAAGAAAATTCGCCGAAGGGAGGATAGTAAAAGCTAATGCGTTCAGCTCCCAATCCGGGAGTAGCAGTCAAGAACGTAGATAGCAAACCTAAACCCAGATATCTCAAAAATTTTTTCATTAGAAAAACCCACTATCTAACCCTGCTTAAACTTGTTTGGACAGGGAGGAAAGCGGGGCGGGATCTATAACCGCTTTCCTGTTGAATTGGTTTAGATATATCAAACAGGCTACAAGCACAATAAAGCAAGTACTTACGATAAATTTGACAGGAGTTTTGAACAATCAAAATACATGAGTAGCAAATTTTTCAGTCAAATAGCATCAGTAGCGCGATAATAGATATAGAGATCAAAATTAAGTTATATGTCCTTTGCTTCCTGCGCCTGTTGTGTTGTCGTCCTCAACCAACAACAAGAGCAAAATATCTCCCACCAAAACCAGTGCCAGGATGTGCCAGTTAACGACAGTAAGAGCACGGTTAAAAGTTGTACTGTAATTGAAAATGGCCGGGTGGTCGTTAAACCCTTACACCCACCACTCAATCAGACTTCGGAGTAACTTTCAGAAATTTCCCTCCTTCACTCTAAAGGTAAAACATCGTGGAAGCGGTTGTAATCAATGTAGCGATGTCCATCGGGTGTGTGGTAAAAGATATCGACAAATTGATTGTTCCACAAAATCTCGTTAGCACCATAGCTATGACGGGCATGAACAACCTGGGCAACCGTTTCATCAATGCCACTCAAAGAGACAATCAGCATAGTATTTGTCTGGGTTAACGATTCTGGTGTCATCCCATACAAAGGACTAAACTCATCAATGACATGCATCACTGACCAGCTTAACGTGAAGCTAGGTGTTTGGTTCCTCATCAGTTTAAGATCGTGGAACCGACGTATGAACTGTCCTTCTAGGGTTACTTCGTCGCGCATCAAGTAGACTCGCATCTGCGCTTCCAGAATCGTATTGCGACGCTTATTAGCGCTGCGAAATATCAGAGTCGGCATCGCATTATGAGCTGTAATGACAGCAACACGGCTAAAGAGTACACGGGCTGTAGGTCGAGAGAACCGAGCAAAGGCTAGTCCTGTCATTACTGCAATTCCCACCAAACCGATCATTGCTTCAATAGTGACAATAATGTTGGCGTAAGTTGTTTTCGGATACATTGCCCCATAGCCGATAGAAGCTAGGGTTTGGACGCTAAAGAAAAAGACATCTAAAAAAGAGCCAGGTTGGGCGTTGGCAATACAATCTCCTCCGATCAAGTAAGCTAGGGCAAATAGAGCATTAATCGTTATATAGAAAGTACAAATTAGCAGCAGAAAGCCAATCCAAGGAATCGTTAACAGCAGATGATAGGGATCGCGCCAGTAGGAATGCCATGCACCCATACCTATAATTTCAAATTTTCCATCTTGAACTTGAATCTTAATCGGTGGGATCGAACGCTGTCGTTTCTTGGGTGAAAGTCTCTTCAGTCGAAATTTCATTGCAAGTAGCCAAAAGAACGGCAACTACTTAGTATTGTAAATTAAGTTGCTTTAGAGACATTCACTCTAGACAATTAGGTAGTGGAAATTTAGACTTTCTTTTCTTAAATCAGCAAAAAAATAGGGTGTGCAATGCCCACCCTACTAATTTATCTGCTAGAAACTTATGAAAAACTTGTTGTTATGGCTTTAGTGATTGACCTTTAGAACAGCGGTCAAACCACTCCTGGTATTTTTTCTGGTGCGATTCATCTTCAACTGTAATGGTAACACGCACCTGCTTGCAGCCGTTATTTCGCTCTAGTGCGATCGCATTCAATAATAAATTAGCAATTTTAGGTGAGCTAAATTCGCCGCTTACCGTTAAACCGTTGTCATGTGTAACTTCGAGTCTTTCTACTTCGGTCAAATCAACGCTAGATATTTTTCCTTGTCCTAAATCAATTTCTGCGAGTTGTTTGTGTTCTGGGCTTATTTGTTCCACAATCAGCTTTTCACGCCGGACAGGAACTTGTACCATTCGAGTTTCAATTACTTTGCGAACAATTACCTCACCAACTTTACGCTTACTGCTTTCAACAACTAGTCGTTCTTCTAGTAGACGAATAATCTGTTCTTCAGGAATCTGTTCTAAATTATTTAATGACTCAACTGAGCTACTTGTCGTTTGATTGTTAGCTACTTGCTCAGTTGAGTTAAAATCGCCTGGTGTTTCTGATTCTAAATATTCAGGCATATATTCAATTTCTGATTTGTTTAAGTCTATGAAAACAGATTGAGTCGGCTTGTCTATTTTTTTTATTCTCTGGCTCTGCAACTGAAATAAAGAAGGATGTTTATCAGCTAACTGTTGGCTAGATTCAGCAGTTTTTTGATTAGCCTGGTTCGATATAACGAGGTTTAGCCGACGATTACCATCCACAATTAAATCATGAACTACTCCTACTTGCTGACCTTGATTATCAAATACAGCAAAATTGTTCACCTTCTTTCTTAAATCTGCCAGCGAGGAGATAGTGCGAGAATTACCCTTTGCCTGTAAAGTGTTTTTTGCCATAGTTTGGCTATTCATCTGGAAAATTTACTAACTGCTTTCTAATTAACTAAATTAAATGTATTAATCATCTGGATACCATTTAGAAAGTATTTGCGATCGATGGATTTATCCAACTCATATCCAGAGTAATATTTGCAATCAAAAATCCTAAGTAGTATCAATACTTTTCGCTTAAGCGGGAAAGGGGAAAGGATGACGATTTTAATTTACCTTTACCCCTTTCCCTTTAACCTTTCCCCAGACCAAAAGAGAGATTGTTAGGTTTATCCGAAAAGTATTATAAGTGGTATCAGCGTAAGGACAGGTAAAGCCAATTCAACTGCTTCACCTGTACTGTGTAGAATTAATTATTAGTCATTAGCTAGTAACTAATGACTATCTATAGTTAGCGTTCTTCAATCGGAAGATTACCAGAATTCACATCTAACTCTTCGCGACGCACAGTTTCTTGAGTTTCAACTGTGTCTTGATCGACCACTTTTCTAACTCTGACTTCTTCACGCAAAAATGCTTCTTTGCGAACATCAGGAGTTTCTTCATGGATTTCAATGCGAGCAACTTCGCCTTCACGGAAGTCTGCTTCGCGCCCAGAAACAGCCGTACCCGCATCTGCTGGAGTTACACGTTCAATAACGACTCGTTCTCTTTCTACTGGCACTGCAATCCGTGCGGTATCAGTTTCAACATGCTTGCCAATCGTTACTTCTCCAGTTTTTTGGCGTCGTTTGCTAGCAATTAGCCGTTCTTCGTACAATCTCAGAGTTTGATGATCTTGCTCGTTTAAACCGTATAAAGCAGGCTCATTTTCGTAAGTGTAGCTATCACGGGCGTAAGTGGGAGTTGTACCCAATGGTGGTACAGGCGTTCCTAAAGGATCTAATCCTGCTAAAGGGTCTAATGGTGTTGCAGCTTCTACAGGAGGGGTGTAGTCTGTGGGTTGGCGATATACCCCACGCACCCGTTCTTCATAGTCGTAATCAAGGGTTTGACGTTCGTCGAACTCAGGCAAATCTTCAGCTTGCTCTCTAGTCAAACCAATTGTGTAAACGCGATCGACGTTATAGTCGATACGGGCGCGGGCAATTGGTAGTAATACTTTTTTACCAAAAATCCAGAAGCCTAAGTCAACAACTAGATAGCGAAAATGACCTTCTTCATCAACTAAAACATCGCTCACAGTACCAACTTTTTCATCAGTTCCCTGTGTATAGACACCCAGCCCTTTCAGGTCATGACCATCAAAACTCTCTTGATAGCTAGGCTCAAAATCTTCTAATTTGTAAAGAACCATTATGTTTAACCTCAAATATTTTTTTGTCATCTCTTAATGACTAAAGTAGACATTTATTTATTTTTGTACATCCTTCTGCCGAATGAATTATTTCCATAGTTAAATAATCGAAAGTTATAGATAATTTTGAGCGATATGGCTAACTAGAGACATGAAATTAGGAGCATCTCACTTGACTCTTGTAAAGATATGTCTATTTTAAATGCAAAGTTTTGTATTTTGTATCTTGTATCTGTAGATGATTTCTCAAAATATAATTTTTTGAATGTTAAGATTGCCTACTTTTGAGAAAGTTGAGAATCTGGTTATTGAATAAAAAATACAGGCAAAGATAAAATTAACTTTGCCTGTATGATAATTTTTAGAGAAATCTATCAAACAAATTTCTAAACCAGCTAATTAAATAGCTTTATATGCAGTAACACCAGATTATTGCACATCTAAATTACCCGCAGTATCAATATCTAATTCTTCTCGACGAATGGTGTCTTGTGCTTCCACAATGTCCTGCTCTACTATTTTTTTCACCCGGACTTCTTCACGCACAAACGCTTCTTTCTGTATCTCAGGCGTTTCTTCGTACACTTCTATGCGTGCTACTTCTCCTTCTTGAAACTTAAGTTCATTGGGATTTACAACCTTTCCTGCTTCTGTTGGCGTAACTCGCTCAATCAAAACTCGTTCTTTTTGAACGGGTACTGTAACGCTTACAATTTCTGTTTCAATATGCTTACCAACCGTTACTTCTCCGGTTTTGATGCGTTGTTTATTGGCAATTAATCGTTCTTCATAGAGTTTAAAAGTTTGATGAGATTGCTCATTCAACCCATAGAAATCGGGATTTTCTTGGTAATTGTATGTATCGCGATCGGAAGTCACACCGCTAGTTGGAGAACGAAATACACTACGTACCTTTTCTTCGTAATCATTATTAACGATCGCGTCTTCTGTATGATCGGGTAAACCTTCTATTTGCTGTCTGCTTAACCCATCAACATAGACGCGTTTTTCTAAATAACTGATCCGGCAAAGACCAGTTGGTAGTAAGATTTTCTTGCTAACAAAATCTAAGCTTATATCAATAATTAAATAGCGGAAATGACCATCATCATCAACTAAAACGTCAGCAACTGAGCCAACTCTGTCCCCACCCTCAGTATAGAGATCCAACGCTTTGAGATCGTCTCCACCAAAAGTATCTCGATAATTTTGGTCAAAATGTTCAAGTTTATGAAGAGGCATACACTATTCCTAAATTGTTTATAAGGTCTATGTACTAGAGTAAAAAATATTGAGCTAAGTATCCTCCTGCTGGCGACTGAGTTCAATGGAGATATTTGAGGTTGTTTGAAAAGTCTAATTTATTTACTTGCCGCCCTTCTCCTCTCTTCTCTTTCAGAGACGCACTCGCGTTCGAGACGCGCAAGGGACGTAGGAGAGGGGCTGGGGGAGAGGTCAAAATAGCACTCGTCGAACTCACGTTAATTAAGAGCCAATACTGAAACAATGGGAATAGACACTACAGAACCATGCAGATTATGAGTGAACTTCCAAATAGTCTTGAAGATGCGATCGCCCAATCTCGTACAGCCGTTCAAGCTGCCCTTGCAGATGGCTGTACTCGCTTACAAGTTGACTTCCTGTTCCCAGAACTGAAGTTTATGCCAGTGGCGGAACAATTTCTGCCGGCATTTACAGATTATGATTCCCGTTTGAAAATTTTCTTTGCTGACGCTGGCGCTGCGGCCCTAGCCCGACGTGATTGGGCAGATGCACCATTTCAAATTTTGGATATTGGTACGGGTAGGGCTGCTTCTTTGCAGACAAAAATTCAGCCAGAGGATGAAATTTTCTTATTCATCGCCCCCACATCCGTAGAAGTGCCGCAGTTGGAAAAGCTGTGTGAAGTAATAGGCGATCGCCCTTTAGTCTTGTTAAATCCTCGCTTAGAAGATGCTGGAACCGTGGGCATTGGTTATACAGCGAGAAAAATTCGCGATCGTTTTATCAGTACCATTGAATCCGCCTATTACGTGCGCCCCATAGACGATGAAAGTGCCCTATATCGCTGCTACCCAGGACAATGGGAAGTTTGGCTAGAAACTGACGGCGAATATCAAAGAATTGCCGAATTACCTACAAAACCATCTGGTGATGATTTGGATCTCATTGTTTTAAAAGGACAACCGCAAACAACAACAGATGCGACACCTGCGAGAAAGCCCAGTGTATTTAAGAGTTTGCAACGATTTTTAAAAGCATTGAGTAGTTAAGATAATGCAGAGGTAGCAGAAGGAAACTTTCTTATCTGCTGCCTCATTTTGAGTTTTTATACATCGCATTCGTTATGCTGAATGGAAAAAACTGAGCAATCCAGATATGTATTGCGTACAGTTTATCAAGGGTGCAACACACGTAGAGCAAATGATATTTTTACAAGTAGTTTAGCAACAAGCCTTTAACTCACAGCATAATCTGTATACTGCCGTATATAAGGCGGGTGAAACCCAACGACAATATCGTGTTTTGGTATTCCCATTGCTGTAAGTTGCTCACCTACATCCTCTTCTGTACCATTCCACTGAATCCAAATTTTGCTGTTTTTGATATCAAAATGCATTACAGGGCCAAAAACCCTACGTCTATTTTGCCAACCAATATATATCAGTTGGTAATGGTCTTGTTCTACGTCAAAAATTGTTTGAGCTTCAATTTCATTATTACAGGAGGCGCGTTGAGCATATTCTGTAAGTAATTGCCGAATACACTCTCGATATTTATCTAAATCTGCCATCGGATAATTTCCTCCGTTTCCACATCATAAACTATCAGATTGATTTGACTTCGCTGGATAATACTTTTAATAAATGGTTTATTTAAAAAATCGTTATAAGTGTTTAAGGGCACTGCTAAATATAAAACTCGCTCTGAATCTATCTCTTCTAATGCATATCGATAATTAATAAACTGTCCCACCGCAGTATGAAACTCAGAAATAGTTGAAGTGCCGATGAAACTTTTAACTTCAACCGCTATTATTTGTCCTTCTCTTTCTGCCGCAATAATTCTCTCTGCTCCCAAATCGATGTACATATCGGTAACATTTTCTATGCGAATTAGCAAAGGGTCATGAGTAATTCGCCATCCGTCCTTTTGTAATGCCGATTTCACAACATGGTGAAATTTATCTCTAGCTGACATAAACTATTTTTTCAGCCTGTATGAGCATTCTAAATATATTTTGCCAAAATTAGGGAAAAGAAGAGAAATAAGGAATTTTACTATTAATTCCTTACTTCTATCTTTTTTAATTTGTTTGCAATGGGGCGTTTAAAACTTTCTCGATGCGATCGCGTGTTTCTAATAAGTGCGCTTTGGTGTATTCATCCTCGGAATTAACACCCTTGAGCTTATCATCAAGCTGTTTTAATTTATACCATGCTAAAGTACGAGCATCTTCTGGAACATTTTCTTTTCGCAAGACCATACTAGTCAAAATGTCCAAATACTGACGCTGCAAGCCTCGCCGCAAACTGGTAATCTTCATCGGTTTACCTTTTGGTTTGATGACTTCCGTCCAAATATCTGATTGTAAAGTGTCAAATAGTTCTGGTAGAGTCAGTGCTTTTCCTTCGGGAGTTTTGAGTTCAATATCCTTAAGACGAGAGAGGCGATCGCTTGAGAGTAAATCTCGTAACACAGAACCCTGCATCAGTAGCACCAAGTCATGAATGGGAAAATCCAAACGACCAACTTGTGGAGAACTACCCCAATGTCGCCAACGAGAAGGTGCTAATTTATTCAGTAATTCTGGTGAAAAATTGAGGGCATCTTCTGCAAATACATATTTTTGTAGCGTTTCTAAAGCTTGCCGTTGTTCTTCAACTGGTACTGGTACAAATGGTAAACGGTGTTGGGTGACTCCAGAGACTTTCTCGGCAGGTATCTCACTGGGGTGAATGCGATAGAAAGATTGTCCCCCGATGTATTTTGTGGTGTAATATATTTGCTGAAAATAGTTACCCAATACTGTACTAAAACGTTCGCTGACATCGCTGTAACTATCACCAGCCATTGGAAAACGTTTATCCAGACGTTCCCACATCACCCGCGAATTATTTAACTGCCACTGAGAATAAAGTAGTACATTACCGCTGTTATCCCAAGCATCAGCTGTGGGGTCAAGGTCATACACATCTTCATCTGTGGAATAACTCAATTCTGGCTTATAAGATTGTGCAGCAATTTCCTCCAAAATTGGCTTTTCTGCTAGAGGAGTTGATGTTTGAATTGTTGTGTAGCCGTACTTAATTGCCCATTCATCATAAGGCCCCACCATACTCGGAAAATAATCTCCTTGTTTTGTACCTTGAGGGGCAATATTTGGGGGAATATAGTCCATGACAGAAGTTGTCAGACCTTTATTTTTGGTAATTTCCGTATTATTCATCTCCTGTGGTGGTAGCAGCGTACTACCACGGAAGTTATGACGTAAACCAAGAGTATGTCCAACTTCGTGAGCGATGATTAAACGTAAATATTGATTAATATATGCTTTTACCTTGTCTGGAGTAGCCATAGTATCAGGCAGCAGAGACATTGCCAGCGAACCAAAGGCAAACTGGTTAGCAGCTTCCATGCCATAGCATAAATCGTACTCGCCTGCCATTTTCGATAAACGATTCAACAACCCCTGTTGTCCTTGCATCTTCTGGGGGACACCATTGTTTTTCCCATCTAAACCATTGGCGCAAAGTAAACGATTTTGCATCAAAGCTGATAAAGTCGTGCGATTTTCTGTTTGGCTGGGTTGGACAATTTTGCGATATTCACCCTTGAGTGCCCGGATAAAGCTAGCATCTACGAGAATGTCTGCATCCAAAATTTCCCCTGTCAATGGGTTAACGCGAGATGGCCCCATTGCAAAGTAGCCATCGACTGTATTAATCCAGCGAATCGTGTTGTAACGAATATCTGCCGGGTCCCAGGTAGCATCATCTGGCATTTGGCGGACTTCAATTGCATCCTTGAATCCGGCTTTGAGAAAGGCTTTGTTCCACATAAGAACGCCTTCTTTCATGGCATCGCGGTATTCTAAGGGTACAGCGTTATCAATCCAGAAAACAATCGGTTTTTTGGGATGAGAAATGACTGCTTTCGGGTCTTGTTTTTCTAAATGCCAGCGATTGATGTAGCGGACAAAAGAATCGCCGCGATCGTCGTCTTTGGATAAATCTTGATAGGCGGTGATGAAATAGCCAACGCGATCGTCAGCAAGGCGCGGTCGATAATCTAGATCGGGTAGTTGGGAGAGACTGTAGTGAACGCGCAGGGTAAAGCCACGGTTGTCAGCTAGCGACCCAAAGTTTGCCGCTTCACTGTTGGATTCAGCACTATCAGAGTAATTCAAAATTGATTCGACTTCTAAGTTTTGAGGAAAGGCTTTAGCAGTACCAAAATAGGACTGGCTGGTGCTTTTTGGAACTCCTAAACCTACAGATAATCCAGCTAAGTCTGTGAGTAACAAATCTTCTAAGTCAATGAGAATAGTTTTGCGTTCTGGATGAATGCTTTTAATGGGAATGGTGTAGAGAACAGAATCACTAAACGATCGCGTCAGCGATCGCACTTGGGGATCTCCCTCACGAGTGCGAAAATTCACATTGCGGATGACAAAGTGTAATTTATCATCTACCCGTTTGAAATAAAATAAAAAATCTTGCAGAGGCATACCACTGTAAATACCCCGTTCGCCAATACCCGATTCCAGGGTTGCCGTAGCTAGGTAATTTTTATTAAGTTGTTCTGGTTTAATTTCTAGATAAATCTTGTTCTTTTCTTTATTACGATAAAGGGTGAACAATCCCCCAGATTTTTGGGTGTTTTTAATTACTTCGTTAAATGGCTCTAAATCATCCTTTGCTGCTGGTTTTGCGGTAGTACTAGGCTTTGCATTTGCTTTCTCTGCGGGGTTTGCAACTTGTAAAAATGGTTGCTGACTTGCTTGTTTTAGGTTTTTTACTATCCAAATAAACGGTTGAGGCTGTGCGTGTTTATTTTGATTAACTACCCAAACTTGATTTGACGGTAGCCTCTGTTTCTGAGGAATATTAATATTATTTGATGATAAGGCTGAGATTTTCGTTGAAGAAGCTTTTGTAGATAACTGACTATTGAACTTCTCTCCACTTCTGACTGTAACCACATTTTCTTCAACAATCTGCTTGGCTGGATCAACATTGTTAACAAACGGTGACTTAGCGCTAGCTGTCGCTATCCCTAAAAATAAACTATGTAACAAAATCATGTAAAAGGTTAATCTGTTCATCGCATTCATTACCTGATAACTATCTCTCGTTATTTTTTAACTTTTGCAAAGCCATATAGCCGCCCTATGGCGATTATCTTAGCTGCTTTATATTAAGCAATAAACTTTCAACTTAAATTTTAATTGCTATTTTTTAGCTTTGTTGTGCTGTTTTAATGTAGGATTTTTTCTAACAATTGCATCTTCTACAAACAGTAAGTATGATTTTTACATCAGACTAGGAAATTTCTTGGAGAAAAAGTATCACAAATTAGCTAAATCATAGAATTAGTTGAGCTGGGAAAGAATTTTGAAGTTAACACTTCATTTACATTATGAGAGGAAGCTTAAAGCTACTACAGGTGAGCAAGAAGTCGCCATCCAGAAACGCCGTTGGCAAATTCATCAGAAGTAGCCTGCCCTAAATATCGTCAACTCATGATTTTTTTACTATAGTATTTATTTATACTATTGATTATTGAGAATGCAAAGCAAACTAGCATAGAAAAGTTTTTAATTCAGGATTATCAAAAACAGTTATTTAAATGTAACAACGGAAACAAAAATGTCAACATATTTATCTCAAGTTTGGCAGCTGCTGAGAAATTATGTTAGGGGTACAAGCTTACAAGAGATGCCAAAGGCCACATCCCTAGAAACTGAAGCAGTTTTACCTCTAGGAAAAAATATTAAAGAACCAGACAAAAGTGTTAGATTAGCTCAAGATAATTTGCAGGAATATTTATACTCTCCAAGACTGCAAAAAAGCTTAGAAAAATGGACAGTACCAAAGAACGGTTTGAGTTCTCAGATGGACGATCGCACATTGGGCACTTTATCCACTGAGTTTTGCTTTAAAGTATGCGATCGCCAGATGCATGAAGAGATTTATGATTTATTGGGCAATGCTGCCCTGAAACCTGAGATAGTCAAGCAACTGATGGAATTGGTTGTGACTGGTCAAAAAATTCGTCCAGAATTGCTTTTTGGGCGGCTAGAAGATTTTTATCGTCGCTGGTGTCAGGGAGAATTTATCGATGGCACACCAGATGATAACCTGCCTCAGCAAACAAAGTTAAAGCTAGCGGCACAAAATATTGCGATCGGGTTGAGACAGGTAGACATATATACAGGGCTGAACGTACTGATTTTATTACTAGAGTTACACCGTTACGCCCAAGGGCAAGATGAACTCAAACAAAAAATCAAATTCTACCCATCTGCCCAACCGGACACAGACAATTTTTTCACATCCCAACTGCTACGGATTATCAATTATAGCGATGCCCTGGAAATTGGCAACTTTAGCAGTATAGTTGGACAATTCCTCAAAGGCGGCAACTTTAGGGGTGCTTACCTCGGCGATGCCAACCTTACTGGGGCAGACTTTAGCGGTGCCGACCTTAGCCTTGCTTATCTCGGCGATGCCAACTTAACTGGCGTAAACTTCAGCGGTGCCAACCTTAGCGGTGCCAACCTCGGCGATGCCAACCTCAGCGGTGCCAACCTCAGCGGTGCCAACCTCAGCGGTGCCGACCTCAGTAGCACCAACCTCAGTGGTGCTAACCTTAGCTGTGCCAATCTTAACAGCGCCGACCTCAACCGCGCCGACCTTAGCAATACCAACCTTAGCCGCGCCGACCTTAGCCGCGCCGACCTCAACCGCGCCGACCTTAGCAGCACTAACCTCAGCCATGCTGACCTAAATAACGCCATCCTTTTCGGTGCAAATCTGAGTGAAGCCAACCTTAATAGCGTCAGCCTTAGCCATGCCGACCTTTGCCGCGCCGACCTCAGCGGTGCTGATTTGAGTCATGCCATCCTCAACGGTACTAATCTTAGTGACACAATTCTTTTCAGTACCAACCTCAGCAATGCTATCCTGGTTGCCGCAGACCTCAGCTATGCCAAACTTAATGGTGCCAAACTTAACAATGCCAGACTTAACGGTGCAATGTTCTTAGGTGCCGACCTCAGCGGTGTAGACCTGAGTCGGGTGATTCTCAATGAAGCTGACCTTAGCGGTGTGATTCTCAACGACGCCGACCTCAGTGGTGCTGACCTCACCGACGCGATCCTGTTTGGCACAGACTTCAGCTATGCCAACCTTAACAATGCTAACCTCAGTGGCAGTAACCTCAGTGGTGCTATCCTCAACGGCGCGGATCTCAGCCATAGCAACCTCAGTTACGCCATTCTGGGTGGTGCAGACCTTAGCGACGCTAATCTAGAAGAGATGATTTGGGGTAAAAAGCAGCAGTGGGAAGGCGTGCGAGGATTAGAAACGGCAGTTAATGTACCGGAGGCGTTGAAAGAAGAACTGGGACTGAATTGAGATGAGCAAGATTTTATACTAAACTTTAAAGAGCCAATACATTTATATATACGGTTCTCCGACCAATTAGTACAATGTCTAAGATAATTCTGAGGGTTTGTAGTAAGCACTTGAGTGCTTCTAGAATAAGGACTAAAATCCTTACTACGAACTTGCTTACCCATCAATTAAAACTTGACAGACTACCAAAAAGCCCCCAGATGAATCCAGGGGCTGGTAATTTTGGTTGCGATCGCATAACGACTGTAGGCGATCGCAATCTGCGGTAAATGCACTCTAAAATACTTAATTAATTACGGTGATTATTGCTGTAGTGAACCCTTGTACCAGCCCAAAGCAACTTCTCCCGTAGCGTCTGATAGTAGGAATTGTTCTCGCGCAAAATAATAAATTTAGCCCGACACTCTGCCATCCGCACATCAACACGGTGTCCAGGCCAAATTGAAGTTCCCAAAACCCCATCTGTCCACAGCTTAGTACTCAAATCGTAATCCCCCAAAGGCCAAATACTCACCACAGAACCAGGGGGTAAAACGAGAGGACGACTAGAAAGGCTCATTGCACAAATGGGAGTGATGGTAAGCGCCTCCATACCATCATGCATAATCGGTCCATTAGCAGAAACCGTATAACCAGTAGAACCTGTAGGAGTGGAAATAATCAACCCATCCCCGACGTATTGATCGACTACCTCACCATCGATTTCCATTTCCAGAATTGAGGTGATCATTCGGTCAGCGGAGGCGGGTTTGACACAGAATTCATTCAAAGCCAGGTAACGTTCGCTCACTGGTTCCAAATTAGATCCATGACCCTCATACACAGCAGCTTGTAACATCATCCGTCGTTGGATAGCATAGCGATCCTCAAACAGCCGATCCCAAACTTTCTCCGTATCCTGAAACTCTTCCACTGACTCAGTTAAAAACCCCAGATGGCCTCCTACATTCACTCCCAGAATTGGGATGCCAGCTGGGGCTAAATGTCTGGCACCAGTTAAAACAGTACCATCGCCACCGAGTACCAAAGCGAGATCGATTGGTTGAGCTGCTGAAGCCAAAAAGACTGGATAGGGGTTGTCTTTCGGCCCGCTAGGCCCCATCAACACATGGCACTCGCGGCTTTCTAGTTGTTTCGCACAGATTTCTGCCCATTGTTTACTCCGGGCATCCCGCGCTTTATAAGCAATGATTACCTGCTTGAGTTGCACGCACAATTACCACTTCAGGAGATTAAACTGCTCCATATCGACGGTATCGCGGTTGCGATAAATGGCCAGCACGATCGCTAAACCCACCGCCGCCTCGGCTGCGGCCACGGTAATCACAAATACTGTGAAAACCTGACCCTTAATTAATGTTGAGTCGAGGAAGTTGGAAAATGCCATTAAATTCAGATTAACAGCATTGAGCAGTAATTCAATTGACATCAGCACCCGCACAGCGTTGCGGCTAGTAATTAAACCGTAGATGCCAATGCAGAATAAAGCTGCTGCTAGTAATAAAAAGTACTGGAGTTGCATGAATCTGGGTATCCCTCCTGAAAAAATCTGGCTGTTTATCTGCGGCTCAGGTTGCAAATATTACTCTTTTGTTTCGCTAGTTGTTGATACTAGTTCTCTGGGGCGTTCTTGCAAAGTCAAAACAGTTTGCCCCAGTTTGGATGGTGTCAACAGGTCTGGCAAATACTCGCGGCGTGCCAAAATAATTGCTCCTACCATTGCTATCAGCAGCAAAATGGAAGCTAGTTCAAAAGGTAGTAAAAAGTCAGTGAAGAAATGTTCTCCAATTAAAACTATAGAACTTTCGCCACCTGCCACAGGAGCAGCTGAGTAAGCCCAAGGAGTAGCCAGCACCATCGTACTTAAAAGACCAAACAATCCTACACTGACTACACCCGTAAGTGCTTTCCGCACCCAAGAGTTGGGAAATGCTACAAAATTCTGCCGTTTGTTCACCAACATAATGGCAAACAAAATCAGTACGTTAACCGCCCCAACGTAAATTAGTATTTGTGCAGCCGCAACAAAATCAGCATTTAGCAACAGGTACATTCCCGCTATGCTGATAAACACACCCCCCAGCAAAAAGGCAGAATAGACGATGTTGGAGAACAGCACCACACCAATGGCTGCCCCAATCATCATCACGCCCAGTATGCCAAGTGATACTAACTGTACTCCTTCTGCTAGATTCACTGTTTTTTGTCCTTAGTCAATTGTCATTGGTCATTGGTCATTGGTCATTAGTCATTGGTCATTAGTTATTAGTCAAATAACAAAGGACAAATGACAATGGACAAATGACATTTATTTTTCTGTTTGTTCTACCAAGTCTTCTGGACGCGCACCTGCACGTGGCGCATCTGCGGGCAGTCCATGTGGTTCGAGGACGCCTTTGGGTAGGTAAACTAGTTCGCGCAGTGGTGTCACCATTGGGTCATCTGTTACTTTATACGGCAGACGACCTAGCGCTACGTTGTCATAGTTCAATTCATGGCGATCGTAAGTGGAAAGCTCATATTCTTCTGTCATCGATAGACAGTTAGTGGGGCAAAATTCCACACAATTACCGCAAAAGATACAAACTCCAAAGTCAATGCTGTAGTGGTTGAGTTTTTTCTTTTTGCTGGCTTTGTCGAATTCCCAATCTACTACAGGTAGGTTAATTGGACAAACGCGAACGCAAACTTCGCAAGCGATGCACTTATCAAATTCAAAATGAATCCTACCGCGAAACCGTTCGCCAGGAATTAGTTTTTCGTAAGGGTACTGTACAGTAATTGGACGCCGCCGCATGTGGTCGAAGGTAACAGAAAGACCCTGACCAATGTAACGCGCAGCTTGTACTGTTTCTTTGGCGTAATCGCCAACTTGTTTTAGGAACTTTAGCATTGTGCTTCACTCTCTCTTTTTAAGCTATCAGCGTTATTTGTCCCTTGTCCTTCGTCCTTGGTCTTTTGTCATTAGTCATTTGTGTATGCTAATGACTAATGACTAACCACCAAAAGCGAAGGGAAAGGCTAGTTTCAGGGCGGCCGTTAATAGAAGATTAACCAAACCAACTGGTAACAAAAACTTCCATCCTAAATCTAACAGTTGGTCAATCCTTACCCGTGGCACTGTCCAGCGCAACAGGATGGCGACAAACACTAGTAAATAAGCTTTGAACACAGTCATGGTGATACCCAAAGCCGCAGTTACTATCTGGAACACGGGATTTAATTCACTAACTCCCAGCCAACCAGCGATGAGGTTGAGGGGAATAGGAAAGTCCCAACCGCCCAGGTAGAGAATTGCTACTAGTAAGGAAGAAAGGATTAAGTTAACGTATGAACCCAGGTAGAACAGACCAAATTTCATGCCTGAGTATTCAGTCTGATAGCCTGCGACGATTTCTTCTTCCGCTTCGGGTAAGTCAAAGGGTAATCGTTCGCATTCAGCGAGGGCAGCTATCCAAAAGATCAGAAAACCAATTGGTTGTCGCCAAATGTTCCAGCCCAGAATGCCGTAGCCAGACTGCTGATTGACAATATCAACGGTGTCGAGGCTATTAGACATCATAGCGATCGCTAATACCGCCAGCGCCAAAGGAATTTCATAACTAATAGATTGCGCTGCTGCCCGCAAGCCCCCTAAGAGGGAGTATTTGTTATTAGATGCGTAGCCAGCCATCAGCAAGCCAATGGGTTGAATGCTTGACAAGGCAATCCACAAGAATACGCCCATGCCCACATTGCTAATTACGATATTCTGTCCAAAGGGCACAATCAGGAACGACAGAAATACCGGAATTACAACAATAATGGGGCCGAGGGTAAACAGCCAGGGGTCAGACTTGGCTGGTACTATATCTTCTTTAAATACTAGCTTCAGACCATCCGCTACAGGCACCAGCAACCCAAAAGGCCCCTGGTATTCTGGGCCAATTCGCTGCTGTGCGGAGGCAGAAATTTTCCGTTCTAGCCAAGTAGCAACTAATACCCCCACTGTTGCTCCAATCAGCATCAGTATCATTGGCAGTGGCATCCAAATCGCTTTGGCTGTTCCTGCTGGTATACCTAAATCCCGGAGGGATTCAATAAAAGTTCCTTGGAGGTCAATTCCTGAATTCATGTTTGGTGCTCTTTAAGACATAGAGTCATGGTGAATTACAACTATTAGTTAAATTAATACCTGTAAATTCACCCATTTTTAATTTTTGCTGTAATGACGCCCGATTGAAGATTTGTTGCCAATTCCCATGCCTAGTATATCGTTGGATGGTTTGACCACCCTGAAGCGAGATGAGAATTCTACTTATGGTTGGCATTGAGATTGACTATTCAGAGAGCACAGGGACAACGGGAGGCAGGGGAGGCAGGGGAATTATTGATTATTACCAATGCAATGCCCCATGCCCAATGCCCATTTACCGTTGCTCAATGGGAGTATAAGTAACTTCGTGCAGACCGTTGTAAACCTGGGTAGGACGGAAAATCCGGTTTTCTGCTAGTTGTTCTTTCCAATGGGCTAGCCAACCGGCAACGCGAGCGATCGCAAATATTGGTGTAAACAAGTCGGTAGGAATCCCCATCTTCCTATATACCAAACCAGAATAAAAGTCAATATTGGGATAAATCCCTTTGCTACCAAGTTTTTCCTCTACCACTCGTTCCATTTCTTGAGCAATGTCATAGAACTTGTCATGCCCAAACTTTTCAAACAATTGCTCTGCTAGTCCTTGTAAAATTATGGCTCGTGGGTCTTTCACTTTATACACACGATGTCCAAAGCCCATAATCTTAGATTTAGTTTCCAGACAATGCTCTATGTAGGGACGGACATTTTCCACAGAGCCAATTTTTTCCAACATCTGAATTACTTCTTCATTGGCTCCACCATGCAGAGGCCCGCCCAAAGTTCCCACAGCACTAGCAACTACAGCGTAAGGATCGGTTAAGGTGGAAGCTGTCACCCTGGCACTGAAAGTAGAAGCATTCATTGTATGCTCAACTTGAAGTATCAAGCAGATATCAAAAACTCGCGCCATCAGAGGATCGGGTTCTTTCTCATCAAGCATGTATAGAAAGTTGGCGGAGTAGTCTAAGTCATCACGGGGACGCACGGGATCGTTGCCTTTTCGCATCAGTTGGAACGCCGCCACCATTGTAGGAATGGTTGCTATCAGGCGCACTACTGAATCTCGAATGTAGACAGGATTATGTAAATCCCGAAGCGAATAAAACAAGCCTAAAGCCGCAGCGGAGGCTTGCAAGGCATCCATTGGGTGGCCGCTTTCTGGAAAGCATTTCATCATGTCCCGAATCCGGTACTTTATCCGCCGGTGGTAACGAACTTCATGCTCAAATGTTTCCAGTTCTTCTTTGCTTGGCAGTTTACCCCAGATTAAGAGATAAGCAGTTTCTAGGAATGTACTTTTTTCTGCTAATTCCTCAATCCTAATGCCACGATATTCTAGTATTCCCTTTTGCCCATCAACATAGCTGATACTTGATTGAGCGGCGGGAATGCCTTCTAGACCAGGCTTGTATTCGCACACCATCATGGCAACACCATTTGCTTTTTGAAATATCTGCTGGAGGTAACATTACCAGAAATTTATTGTCGCCATAACAGTAGCCGTTCTAACAACAATCGAAAATGTTGAAAAACTGTTACAGCAGGTACTTGGGTGGTGTCAACCAAAACATCTGACTCCGACCCAGAGGAGAACCTGTTTCTGGTAGTTTTATCCCAATCATACCTGCTTTTTTCAAGACAAAACTTTCTTTGACTTCTCCCCACAGGAGAATTTCTGCCCAATTGGTTAAATCAGGTTCGTGTCCAACCAGCGCCAGTTGTGTATTTTGGGAATAATTTCTTGGCTCTAACCACTCTTTTAGCCAACTAGAAATTTGACCGTCGTGGGCGAGGTGGCTAGATTCCTCTAACTGGGAGCTTAGTTTTTCTGCTATGAGGATTTCAGCCGTTTGGCGCGCCCGCACTAAGGGACTGGTGAGAATTAAATCAAAGTTTAAACCTAATTTAACAAGTTTCTGGGCAACTTTCTCAGTTTTTTGCCTTCCTTCTTTGGTTAGGTTGCGCTCCTCATCTTTGATGCCTAATCCCTTGTCTTCGGCGATGCCATGACGAATTAAGTATAGTTCCATACTTTGTATTGTGAGCGATTCAGTTAGGCTGCTCTTAGGCTAATGTTAGAACGCTATCCACCACTTAGCAATCTGTCATACTCTGGATGCGATCCAATCCAAAACCATACAAAATTTTCATCTTCTTTTACAGCAAGCGCCCGATAATATATACCAATACGCACTGACCGACTTTTTTGAAATGCAATGATGGATACTTAGGATCTTCCCGAAGCAACTCATAACATCGGTCAGCAAGCTGTTGGATATCAATTGGTAACTGGCGATAGTAATACCAAAAATCAGGGGTTGCTCGATGTTTCACAGATCGGTGCAACGCCCTTCTCGGAGATGTTTGAGTGCTTTTTTTGCCAATGCATCTAACCGACCAGCAGCGACATCTTCTTCAATCTGTTTATCCCAGGATGCTGCATCGAATTCTGCAAACCAGGTACGAAATGCGGCGAGATCCTCTGGTGAAAGTAGACTAACAGCGAATTCGACGTTTATAACCTCTTCGTCGTTTACGTTTAATTCTTTCTTTAGTTTCTCATTTATTATTAATTCTTGCGCTAAAAGAAGGCTTGTCTGATTGATTAAATTTCTCCTTAATTCTTCTCGTTTATCCAAGGATGCTGCATCGAATTCCGCAAACCAGGCACGAAAAGCAGCTAGCTCCTCTGATGAAAGTTGACTAATAGCGAGTTCGACTGTCCATTTTCCTGATAATTCACGAACCAAATTGTCAAAATTATGTACAACTGGCAAATTTAGGTTTTCAATATATCCGTGAGCAAGCCGATTCCAAACTTCAAAACAAGCTTGAGCAAGCTCGAATTGAGAGATTGATAACTCTCCCAAAGAGTACAGATGTCTTAGTAATCCTATAACTGGGAAACGTTCAATAGGAATTGAAACATCGACTGCTCGCTTTCTTAAAGCCCCTTCAAATATACTCCACATCAAAAGAAAAGCAGGCTCAATTTCATCATTTTCAATAAGCTTATGTGCTTGGATAAGCCGATGGGTTAGCTCTTGCCATGAAGGAAATTGTTCGGATGTTCCAGGTAATGACTTAGCTTCTATGTCTTCAAGTGTTAGCAATAAAAAACGCCAGCCTGGATGTTTACTCACTTCCTCTGCTAAAGCCTGTAAACGATCAACTGACATTCGGCTGAGGCTGGTTTTTACTTCAATTATCAAACCTGAGTCGTCTTTAATAGCAATCATATCTGGCTGGTAGTTACCCAACTCGAATGGTAATTCATCTGTTTTAGGTTCAATGGAAACACGAAATCCTTGGCTTTCGTACTTCTCTGCCAGAGATTTTACTTTTTCATCATATAGAGTTTTAGTATTGTTAATCATAAGTATTTTTCCAGTGGTTGAGATTCACTCACTTTTACATAAACACACTCTTTACCTGTGATTACAGCACGCTGTAATAATGAAGGTAGATTTCTAATATCAATCGGGTCAGATATAAATCTACGATGACTATCTACATCTGATACTAAATTATCATCTTCAAAAACTAAGTTTACAAGTGCATCCTGAATTGGCTTGATAATGTTATCAGTGTCAGCCGGGAACTCATCACAAAGGTAAACTAGCGTTAGTTGTAGATCACCTTGTTTAATGACGCTGCGATCTTTCCAAAGTTTTTGAGCTTCAACGCGTACAAAATTTTTCCATGCCTGAAGGTTTTCTTTTTTCTTTGTCTGTAACGAAACAGGTCGTCTGGGAATGAGAAATTCAAAAGGTATTATTCGCATCCCAAGTGCATATCTTTATAATTAGTTAACAAAGTTACAGCAATTTTCACAGATGATTACTCATCATATTGAACATATCTACATTTATACAAAAATTCTACATGGTTATTTGTCAGCGTTAGGATAAAAGTCTAAGTCTAAAATCTCATCGACAGAAAAGGGACAAGCGATCGCAAAATTATCTTCTGATAAACCAGTTTCCACCATTGCCTCTCGCCGCGCTCTTTGATAAATAGTATTAATCCACTCGGCATCATTTAAAAAACGCTGCAAGCTAGGACTTTCTTGCAGTAATTCATCTATATTTAGTCGCTCACGGGTAATGGTCACTTGCCAACTGCGACTGCGGCGTTCAGGTTGATACTTCCACTTCAGCAAATGTGATAACACCAACCGCAACGTACTTTGCAACGCCCGTTGTTGACTTTTACCCAAGTCCACCACTTCCTCAATTAAGTGTTCTAAATCCAGCGTGTCCCACTGGTGCGATCGCAAAAGCTCTGCTGTCCGCTCTACCCACGCACAAAAATCTTGTTCATACAGAGTTTGTAACATTTGCAGTTCTATAGACTTCATGGCGCTCCTTGTTCGTAAATAAAATAGGTAGGCGCGAGTTAATTTTATTTGTGCCTACCTACTTAACATTAAGCACGAACTACATCCTCAATCAGTTCAGCGTCTGTGAAAAGACCAAAATTCCCGACTTTTTAGAAAAGTCGGGAAATATGTTTATCACGAATGATTTACAGATACTATCTAACTAAACCCTTTCACTGCTGCATGAGTTAGGAGTTTTCCCCATCTCCTTTTCTCCCTACTCCGACTGGATCGGGTTGTCTCTAGGATTAACTAACCTCAACAGTTTTTGCTTAATTTGAGCATCGAATACTTCCCATTTCATTTTCGCATAAGCGGAATTTTCGTTGCTGCCAGATAAGAAGCCCATTGGAATTTCAAAGCCGCCTGCGCTTGTCCTTCCACCGCCGAAAAAGCGCCCTGTGCTATCTTGCCCAAAAGCTTCTTTGATGAATTCATCAGGGTCAAGGGTAAGTTTGCTAGTTCTCAGGGAGCCGATGACTATTTCCAGTTCTTCGTCTTCATCGTGAACAATGCCGTAAACTACGGCGGTGTGGACGTTTTCTTCGGTAACGAGAAAATCAGCCGCTTGGGGGATGGCGTCACGGTCTTCGTAGCGTAAGTAGCCAACACCAGCAATGGAAAAGTTATTTTGGACGATGCGGTTTTTCAGCGATCGCTCGATCACATCCATTACCCGCTTGGAACGGTTCGCCTGTAAAATGGCATTTAGCAGTTGAGCGTCATAAAATCGGCTTAAATACGCCGCTGCCATAAAATCTTCTTCTTGCGCTTGCATTAACCGATCTGTATCCGATCGCAAGCCATGCATCAAAGCAGTAGCGCATTTGACGTGTTGATTTATGCTGCTATCTAATGCTAATAATCCTGTTTGGAGGTATTGAGTAAAAATTGTTGCCGTCGCTCTTACGTAAGGACGGATATCTTCAAACTCTGATTGCAGATCGCCTTGGATGCTGTGATGGTCGACTAGTACCACTAAAGGAATTCCAGCCTGCTGCACTGCTGACAGTAGCTGTGAAGTGGTTCCCTGGTTGTCAATTAATACAAAACCTTGATAAGATGACAAATCTTTAGTTTTCAAGGTTTGCGTTGTCCAGCGTTGGATAGGTAAATTAGTCAGTCTTACCAAGGCAATATTTTCTTGATGGCTCAATGCACCAGCATAAATGATTTCACATTTGATATCATATTGCTGGGCAATTAACTGATAAGCCCAAGCGCAGGAAAGGGCATCAGGGTCAGGAAAATCTTGCAGAATTACCAGTTGGCGATCGTGTCGGTGTGCCAAAAGGGTTCTTTGCAGTTCTTCTGACTTTTGTTGTGCCAGAGAGTTACCACGGTTACTGAGATATATAGCTCCATCACCTACCGATGGCGGTAATGACGGACTCTTAAATGCAACTTCCACTGGCGCTTTCTCGATTTCAGGTTCCTCTGGGTTTGGCTCTGTGGTCAATGACAAACTCTCAAACTGAGTAACGGGAGAATTAAAGTACATAGGGAACTTTTTTTTAAGTGTGAGGCTCCTTTAATTCAGAAATACTTACGAGCAGCAATTCACTGAATTTAGCCACATTAATTACGATCTTCGCAAAAATATCAAGACATTGCACTATACATCTAAGTATATTTCTTGTCAGTAACACCGCTCAACATCAACTAACTTCCACTAAAGGGCATACAGCAAGGAAGTTTAGGATATCAGGCTGTATCTGGCAGCATAAATATGTTTTAGGAGTTTTGTTCTCTTTCGTAAATTCAATCAGGGAGATTTTTATCTAACTTAGGGTATACTTCCTATCTTATCCTTTAGAATTAGTCCTTGATATTTGAAATATTCTTATGCTTAATATTCTCATTATTGTGACTATTGAGCAATTAACAATTATTTTTGATGAATAACGTCTGTTTTGTATCCCCTTTGAAAATTCTGCTTCTGCAAATTTAGAGTAAAGTCCAATGGAAAAGGGCAAAAGACAGGGGGAGTAAAGAGCAAAAGGGAAACTCTATATACATACAACAAAATACATACAACAAATTTCAAAGCTTGATAGTTGATGCAATCATCTTTGTTGCAAGCCTATAGCTACCAATTTTTTAAAACTCCAATAACTTTAGTTATTGGTTATCTACTAAAGAAAGAGGGTATTTCTCCTTTTTTCTTTGCTCCTCTGTTTTTTGCTCAAAGACCTATAACATACTTTTGCCACTCTGTATGCAGTCCACTCTTAAGATGTTTGCTGACCTCGAAATAGAGACTGCTATAAGGTTGGCGCGGGGGATGACGCAAAGGCATGTGAGCTTCGTGGGGAGTCCGACTGCCTTTTTTGACATTGCAACGGACACAAGCGGTAACAATATTCTCCCAAGTATCGCCTCCGCCGCGCGATCGCGGTATTACATGGTCTAGTGTCAATTCATCCCCTGTGTAACCACAGTATTGACAGGCATGACCATCACGGTGCAATATATTTCGGCGAGTTAAAGGGATTTCTTTATAAGGAACGCGTACATAATGACGCAACCGGATCACGGTCGGCAACGGGAAATCCGTGTACAGAAATTTACCGTTGTGTTCCACGCGTTCTGCTTTGCCCTTGATTAAAAGAACTACAGCACGACGCCAACTCGTTATATTGAGAGGTTCGTAAGAGGCGTTTAAGACTAAAACCTTCCCCATTATTTGCGCTCAGGGTATGAGTTTTACAATATATTAACACAAATACACCCTGCTAGGGAGATGAGAAGAAATTATACTTTCGGAAGAATTTTAAAATTAAGTTATGAGTAAAGGGTCAAGAGTTAGGAGTGAAGAGTGAGGAGTTGAAAAGTCAAATTTATTACTTCATCAAAATTATTACTTAGACTGACGCAATCGCGCAGCGTCTCGTAGACAAGAACAAAGTGAAAAGTTGAGCCGTAAGATTTACTTCTAACTCATAACTCATAACTTCTAACTCATAACTTCTAACTCATAACTCATAACTCATAACTTTTACTTTAGCACCGTAACATCTTGTATCAGTTCCAATCTGAAGGTTAAACTTCCTATTTAATCTGATCTCGCTTTTAGGAGCGTGTATAGATAGATAACTTGAAAGTTTAGCCGTGGCGGGATAGGAGTCAGTACAAATGTTAAGTCGCAAACAAATCCCTGGTGTAGTTCCTAATCAACAATGCGATACCTACGCATGGTTTTCACAACGAGCTTGGGTAGAAATTGATTTAGAGGCGTTGTCGTACAATGTCAAGCAATTGGTGCAGTTTTTATCGCCGCGTACCCAGTTAATGGCAGTAGTAAAAGCTGATGCTTATGGACATGGAGCGGTAACAGTTGCCCAAATTGCCATCCAATCGGGAGCTAGTTGCCTGGGAGTGGCTACAGTTCCAGAAGCTATTCAATTGCGAGAAGGCGGGATTCAAGCGCCCATTTTGATTTTAGGGGCAACTCATACACTAGAGCAGATTCATGCGATCGCCCAATGGAAACTTCAGCCTACACTCTGTAGCCCTAAACAAGCTTTAGTATTTTCTGATACCTTAGAATCGATGAATCATGGTTCTCCAGTGCCCGTACATATTAAATTAGACACGGGAATGTCTAGATTGGGGACTGATTGGCGGCAAGCTGGCGAATTTGTGCAATTAGTGCAGCGCTTACCACATCTTGATATTGCCAGCATTTATTCTCATTTAGCGACAGCAGACGATCCCGATACCACAGCAATGGAAGAACAGCATAAACGATTTGAGGATGCGATCGCTCAAATCAAAGCAATGGGAATTGAACCGCCTTGCTTGCACTTGGCAAACTCAGCCGCCGCACTTACAAATCCAGCATTGCACTACGACATGGTGCGTGTAGGTTTAGCTGTTTACGGACTCTATCCAGCACCGCATTTACAAAATGCGATCGATCTCAAGCCTGTTTTGCAACTTAAGGCAAGAGTTACCCAAGTTAAAACAATTGCCGCAGGAACAGCTGTTAGCTATGGTCATAAATTTATTGCCCCGCGCGAACTTCGCCTTGCTGTTGTGGGAATTGGCTATGCTGACGGTGTTCCTCGCAGTCTTTCCAACAAAATGCAGGTGTTAATTCGCGGTCAGCGCGTGTCACAAATTGGGACAATTACAATGGATCAGTTAATGCTGGATGTAAGTGCCATACCCAATATCCAAGAAGGAGAAGTAGTCACCTTATTAGGAGAACAGGGAAAAGAACAAATTTCAGCGGATGACTGGGCAAAACAATTAAACACTATTTCTTGGGAAATTCTCTGTGGATTCAAGCATCGTCTGCCTCGTGTTGCAGTTATGTAATTGGGCATGGGGCATGGGGCATGGGGCATTGTTATTCTTTTTCAGCTTGCCAGTCCCCATTCCCTATTCTCAAAAATAATTTCTTATGGTATGATAATAAACTGATGCGGATGTGGCGGAATTGGCAGACGCGCTAGATTTAGGTTCTAGTTCCGAAAGGAGTGAAGGTTCAAGTCCTTTCATCCGCACTTTTGATAAATTAAATTGCCTTATCTAGGCTGGTACTTATACTTGAGTTAAAAGTTCAAGAATAGTTACCAGCCTATTTAAATATCCCTTAAATAAAAATATGTTTCGCCAGCATAGCTTCAAATACAAGAAGATATTTGAAAATTTGTTTGTGGTAAAATGCGCCTGTGAACAAGACAGGGAAAGACTTTTAACTTAATAAGTCTGTTCTCCAAATGATAGTAAATGTGTAAAAGTGCATAAGTCCTAGTGGATTTAATAACCTACAATTTTCGTAGGTAGGATGTGTTAGGGACATAACGTACCATTCTGAGAACTTTCAGTACCTATTCTCGGCGGTAAAACACTCTGCAAAAAATAAGTTTTGCATTCTGTTTGATCTAAATTATTAAATACAAATAATAAAAAATACATTTATTGCTTTCAATAAATAAGTGTTATTACTGTGGTCAATTTGAAGTTACTCGATGCAAAGTAGCTTCATTCAGTCCTTACTTGTTTAAAAAATAAATTTTAACTAAGTGTAAATACAGAAGCTCAAAGAGATCGCCATTAATAAAATCAGTATTATTCCTGTGGTCAGATTGGGGTTACTCAATGGAAAGTGGCTTCATCTAGTCTTGACATTTTTATGTCTTATTTCTCGAAAGATGTTGATAAATCTCAGTAACACTAAGTAGATTAATCACAATTTACGAATTTACTAAGATTTGCTCATCTGAAAATAACGCTACTCTCGTTGAGTTTCACCACAAACCTAGATGTAAACTGATGTACTTTAAAATGCAAAAGTTTAATGCTTTTTACTTGATTTTGATTGTGGAATAACTTTACACGAATTTAGCTTACACGTATCGAATTTTAGCTGAAGTAAAAGCAAAATGAGCACAACTCCTATAGGTAGCTACAGGTTGTTCCAGAAACTACATCCGCTATCTCTGTTGGCACAATTAACAAGTCGGCGTGCTACGGGTTGCTTAAGCGTATTTACCGGGATAGTTTCTTGGTCAATCTATCTAGAGGACGGTAAACTTACTTATGCCTCCTATTCAGATAAACTATTTGAGCGCCTTGACAGTCACTTACGGCGCTTGAGTCAGCAAATTCCTGCTCTCAACAGCGCCACTCGCGTGCAGATGCGGCTGATGTTTGAGACGAAGAATGAACATCAATCAATACCAAATGCGGATTACCAAGCTATTTGTTGGTTAGTAAATCAGGACTATATTACCTCTGTGCAAGCAGGAAGCCTGATAGACGAATTAGCAAAAGAAGTAATGGAATCATTTCTGTGTTTAAAAGAAGGTAGCTATGAATTCAGTCCAGAAAGCTCTTTGGATGAACTACCAAAGTTCTGTCACCTGGATTTAAGATTGCTTGTTGAACACTGTCAAAAACAGTTACGAAATCGGCAAAATATTCAGTCATCAATTCCGGCTGGTGGGAGTTCGCAAGTTTTTTCTACAACACAATCGTCTCAAGTTCAGCCACATCTGCAAATCAAGATTGGGCAAAATTTACCAATACCAATCAATTTTGATATTCCTGAGAATCAGACAATTACTCAGCCACCTGTTGGCAAAAAACTATATACAATTGCCTGCATTGATGATAGCCAAACTGTTTTGAATTCTATTAAGCACTTTTTAGATGAAAACACATTTTCAGTTGTAACGATCAACGATCCGGTAAAAGCTTTAATGCAAATTCTACGGAGTAAGCCCGATCTGATTTTGCTAGATGTTGAAATGCCAAGTTTAGATGGCTATGAACTATGTTCATTATTACGTAAACATTCAGCCTTTAAAAATACACCGATCGTTATGGTGACTGGTAGAACAGGATTTATCGACAGGGCAAAGGCTAAAATGGTCAGATCGTCAGGATATTTGACTAAGCCTTTTACACAATCAGAATTGCTAAAAATGGTTTTTAAGCATCTTGGTTGATTGAAATAAGGCAAATAAAAATAACAAAATATGTTTAATTTATTTTTTTAGGAGATTTGATAGTGAGCCTGACTTTGCTTGGCACAATTTTGATTGTAGAAGATTCTCCCAGCGAATTGGAATTAATGAGCCATTATCTTAAAGAGAGTGGTTACAACGTAATTAAAGCAAGTGGTGCAAAAGAGGGTTTAGAAAAAGCTGTGTTAGAAAAACCAGATGCAATCGTTACTGATGTAGTAATGCCAGAAATGAGTGGATTTGAATTGTGTCGTTCTCTGAGAAGAAATCCAATTACTGCAAAAGTACCGATTGTGGTTTGTAGTTCTAAAAATCAAGAAATTGATCGTTTGTGGGCGATGAGACAAGGTGCAGATGCCTATATAACTAAACCTTACACCCGCGAACATCTCCTACGTACTATTAAATCAGTGGTAATTTTAATCAATGACTAGTACAAACATTATTCTTTCTTCAAAACCAACGCCAAATAATTTAGCAGATAGTTATCTGAAGTTTCAGCTAAATCAACAAACTACTGCTGTTTTATCAATGAAGCATACGCAAGAAGCAATTCTTGTGCCTGTTGAATCTATTACGTCAATACCGAATATGCCATCCTGCATATTAGGATTAATGAATTGGCGGAGTCGGATAATTTGGGTAGTTGATTTACCAAGAATGCTCAATTTAGAATCCCTAGATTATCGACTGCGACAATACAATGCGATCGTTATCCAAGTGGAATCATTGGTGTTGGGATTAGTTGTACAAGAAATAAAAGGTACAACCAAGTTCATAGTTGATGATATTCATTCTCCTATCGGACAAGTGACATCCAGTTTAGTTCCTTATTTATGTGGGTGCGTTGTGCAACAGGAAGAAATATTACTGGTATTAGATGCACAGGCGATTGTACAATCTTCTATTCTCCGCAGTGATTAGGTTTTACTACTAAAAACAGCTTTTTAGTGTTCTTATTCACATACTTAGGAGAACTACTTTTATGTTTAATAAAACTAACACGAATCAAGGTAATAACGCTCAAAATCGAGCATCGCTGATTTCATCTCAAAAAGCCATTGGAACTGTAGTAAAGCTACCAACTAAGCTGACTACTGAAAGTGCTAATAATTCTTCTTGGAATCAGGGGATTGCCTATTTTACCAGGCTGGGATTGGTTAAGAAAGCGACTATTTTAGCGATCGCAATTGGTACAATACCAGTTTTGGGCATCGGTGCGATCGCTTTTGGTTTGGCCAACAAATCCATTACTAAGCAAATTACCCAATCTCAACAAGCTGAAGCCACTGGCTTGAGTGATAAAGTTAACCGCTTTATGCTGGGACGCTACGGTGATATTCAAGTAATATCAAACTTACTATTTTTGACAAATTCTCAAGCTAGTATTAGTACTCAAGAAAAGCAAGCAGTTTTAGATCGGGTTGTCGAAGCCTACAAAGCTTATGACAGTATTGCTGTTTTCGATCGCCAAGGTAACTTGATTGTCCAGTCTACAGGCGAACCCCTGGAAAATCAAAAAGACCGCACCTTTTTTCAAGACGCTTTACAAAAAGATACTCCTGTCATCAGCAAACCGGAAGCAGCAAATACTGGTGTCGTGAGTATTTATCTAGCCGCACCTGTGAAAGAGACAAGAACGGGTCAAACTATTGGCGTGGTACAAGCACGTATGCCCGTAAAATCTTTAGAGGAAGTTACCAAAAACTACGCAGCCAACGGACAACAATACTATTTGCTTGATGCTGCGGGAACAGTTTTCTTGAGTCCCCAAAAGGAATTATTGGGGAAAGAGGCCAAGGCAGAGTATTCTAATTTACCTAAACTGTTAGCAGCTAGAAAGGTAAATAGTTTTATAGAAGTTCCGAAAACTCAGAAAAAACAAGAACTAGTCAGTTATGTACCAGCTAGTACCTTAGATGGCTTACCCGATCTAAATTGGCAGGTACTTTTAGCTACAGATACTGCAACTGTATTTGAGCCGCAAAGACAATTGTTGTGGACTATAGCCATCGGTACAGCAGTGACAGCACTGATTGTGGGTGCGATCGCATCTCGGTTAGCTAAACTGACTACACTACCAATTCTCAATGCAACTGCGGCATTAGCAAAGTTAGGTCAAGGTAAATTTAATACCCGTCTGGAAATTGAAAGAGAAGACGAATTAGGGGTATTGAGTGCAAATATCAACCTGATGGCCGAACAATTGCAGGTTTTAGTTAAAGAAGAGCAGCAGGAACTAGACGTTGAAGGGACAAAATTACTAGCAGATATTACCCTACGGATTCGGAAAGTTCTTAAAACTGAAGATATTTATCACGCAGCAGTCAAAGAAGTTCAGCGAATCCTCAAAACAGACCGGGTAATCATTTATAGTCTGAATCCAGGAACTTCGACTGGCGTTGTCGTTGCGGAATCGGGAACTGATAATTGGCCCAAAATGTTGGGAGTGCAAATTGACGACCCTTATTTTCAAGAACATTATCTAGAAAGCGATCGCAATGAACAAGTGCAAGTAGTTGCCGATATTCATCAAGACCAAAGCTTGAAAAATGCCGACAGTTACATCCAACTGTTGGAAAAATTTGCTGTCAAAAGTCATTTAATTGTACCGATTCTTGCCCAAGAAAAACTTTTAGGCTTATTAATTGCTCATCATTGCGAAACTCCTCGTGTTTGGCAACAGTCGGAAATTGACTTGTTTCAACAGATAGCAACTCAAGTCGGCTATGCCTTAGAACAAGCCAAGTTATTAGAAGAGATCGAAAAAGTCAGAAATGTAACTATAAGTGGGTCAGACGAAACACTGCAACAACAACTTTTACAACTACTCAACGACGTAGAAGGTGCAGCCAGAGGCGATTTGACAGTGCGTGCAGACGTAACTGCTGGGGAAATCGGCACTGTTGCCGACTTCTTCAACTCCATTGTGGAAAGCCTCCGGGATATTGTTACCCAAGTTAAACAAGCTGCCATCCATGTAAATAGTGCCATTGGCTCTAACGAAGGAGCCATCCGCCACCTAGCAGAAGAAGCGCTAACCCAAGCTGCCGAAATCAACCGCACCCTTGATGCTGTTGACCACATGACCCAATCTATGAAAGCCGTAGCCGAAAGTGCCGAAAAAGCTGCCTTCATTGCTAACCATGCTGCTCACACCGCCACCAATAGTGGACACGCGATGGATTTGACAGTACAAAATATCCTCTCTTTGCGGGAAACTGTGGGTGAAACTGCTAAGAAAGTGAAACGTTTGGGAGAGTCTTCGCAACAAATTTCTCGCGTGGTTTCCTTGATTAACCAAATTGCGATTCAAACCAACTTGCTTGCCATTAACGCCGGTATTGAAGCAGCACGTGCGGGTGAAGAAGGTCAAGGTTTTGCTGTAGTGGCTGAAGAAGTAGGCGAACTAGCAGTTAGGAGTGCCGCCGCAACCCAAGAAATTGAACAAATTGTTGAAAATATCCAACGAGAAACCAGTGAAGTAGTGCAAGCAATGGAAATAGGCACTACCCAAGTGGTAGAAGGTACTCGAATTGTGGAGGAGGCTAAACAAAGTTTGAGTGAAATTTTGGATGTATCTTCTCAAATTGACTCCTTAGTGCAGTCGATTTCCACCGCGACTGCATCTCAGGTTGAAACATCCCAAAGTGTTAGCCAATTGATGAAAGATATCGCTGCTATATCACAACGTAGCAGCGATTCTTCTCGCCAAGTTTCTGAATCTCTGCAACAAACTGTGGATATTTCCCAACAGTTGCAAGAGACTGTCGAGGCTTTCAAAGTTAGTTAATGTTTGTCATTTGTCATTTGTCCTTTGTCCTTTGCGATTTGCTAGTGATGAATGATGAATGACTTTTGTTATTTGTCTGTTGTCATTTGTCCTTTGTCCTTTTACTAATGACTAATGACTAATGACTAATGACCAATGACCAATGACCAATGACCAATGACTAAGGACAAAAACCATGCTACAAGACAAAGAATTAGAAATCCAGATGCAGTTTCTGGAAGAAGCAACGGATTACTTAAATACCTTAGAAGGGGTATTGCTGGAAATCGATACTAGTAACCGTATCGATTTGGATAAAATCAATGCTGCACTCCGGGCCACTCATTCTATTAAAGGTGGTGCGGGGATGATGGGATTTAAATCGCTAAGTGATTTATCTCACCGTCTGGAAGATTCCTTTAAAGTTTTAAAAACTAAAAAAAATTCTTTAGAAATCGATACTCAGTTGCAAAGTTTATTGCTATCTGGAGTTGACTGGCTGCGTCAAATTGTAGAATTGCTTGCAGAAGGGAATGTTGTCGAAGATCAGTGGTTAGCAACTTTTTGTTATCCCATCTTCGATGAGTTGCACGATCGCTTGGGCGACCCCACCCCAGAAGATGCCTCAACTATGCTATCCCCAGAGGACGGGCAAGACGTTATTCCTTTGCTATTTGCCACAGAAGTAGAAGAGTGTTTGCAACGTCTAGAATCTATATTGGCAGATAGCGAACAAGCCGGATTGCATGAAAATATTGCGATTCTGGCAGCTGAATTAGGCGGTTTGGGAGAAATGCTTCAGTTGCAAGCTTTTAGCAAGCTTTGTGAGTCGGTAACGCAGCATTTGGAAACTGTTAATAGAGAACGCATTCCCGAAGTTGCCCAGTTAGCATTGCAAGCATGGCGGCGATCGCAAGCTTTGGTGCTGACAAATCAGCTAGATAACTTACCTACAGCTATTGACTTGAGTAGTTTGCAATCCCAGCCACTATTACCAGCAGAAGTGATACCACAGCTTCTCCCCACAGATGTCATCGACACAGAAGTAGCGTCAACAGCTGTTTGGCAAGCAGAGATAACTCCAGAAACTTGGGTGAAAGATGAAGCGATCGCAGCCAATTTTACATTTGTAGATGCAGAATTTGCTGAGGATGTAAATGCTGTCAATGTACCTGAACACAATACAATATTTGCTAAAGAAGAGAATCCCCCAGATGGTAAATTTAGCGAAGGTAAAGGAGAGCCAGTTGCCGTTGCTAAAGAACGAGAAACTCATGAAAATAGCGTCCGAGTTCCTAGCAAACAGCTAGAGCAAATTAATGATTTATTTGGCGAACTGATTGTTCAGCGAAATGGCTTAAACTCGCAATTAGAAAGATTACGCAAACTCGTTCGGAACCTCAACCAGCGAGTTCAAGTTCTCGACCGCGAAAACCAGGAATTACGTATAGTCTCCGATAAGATTTCCACTCAAGCTACGATGTTTAATGGGGCGCAGATACAAGCTGAGAATGGCCACCAATTAGAAGGTACGAACACAGAATTTGATGCCTTAGAAATGGATCGCTATAACGAATTAAACCTGCGATCGCAGGAAGTTATGGAAACCATTGTTCAGGTACAGGAAGTCACAACAGATGTGCAACTCAGTGTAGATGATACAGACCATATTGCTCGTAAACTAAACAAAACATCGAAACAGTTACAAACAAAGCTAAATCACATCCGAATGCGACCGCTGTCTGATTTAATCGAACGTTTTCCCAGAGCTTTACGCGATTTAAATGTCGAGTATGGCAAAAATGTTCAGTTAAAAATTGAAGGTGGCAACACTTTAATTGAACGCAGCATTTTAGAAGCTTTAAACGAACCTTTAATGCACCTATTAAGGAACGCTTTCGATCATGGTATCGAAGACTCTGCCACGCGTCGCCTTTTAGGAAAACCAGAACAAGGATTAATTGAAATTACAGCTACTCATCGCAGTAATCGCACCATCATCACCATCCGTGATGATGGTTGGGGCATTTCTCTAGAGAAAATTCGCACCCGCGCCCTAACTATGGGATTGGATGCTTCTTTACTCGCTAATGCTAGTGATGAAGAACTATTATCACTAATTTTTGAACCAGGTTTTACCACCTCCGAGCAAGTTACAGCATTATCTGGCCGCGGTGTCGGTATGGATGTGGTTCGCAACAACCTCAAACTAATTCGAGGAGATGTGAAAGTTGATACAGAACCAGGAGTTGGTACTACCTTCACTTTATCAGTACCGTTTACACTTTCCGTTGCGCGAGTTTTGCTGGTAGAAATCAACAAAATTCTATTAGCATTTCCTACAGATGTCATTTCAGAAATATCTTTACTCCAAGACGAGCGAGTTTTTGAAATGGCTGGTAGCGAAGTTTTAAATTGGCAAGGAACCATGCTGCCACTGATTCGCTTAACTCGTTATTTAGAGTTTAATTGCCTACGCTACGATAGCGCAGAGTTAGAAATTCCGGCAGCCATTAGTACTAACAGTGTGTTAGTAGTCAAAGGTAATAATCAGCCAGTCGCAATCCAAATAGATCGTTGCTGGGGCGAACAAGAAGTTGCAATTCGCCAAGTTGAAGGAAATATACCCTTACCTGAAGGCTTCAGCAATTGTACAATTCTCGGTGATGGTCGAGTAGTACCATTAGTTAATGTTAATGAGTTGCTGTATTGGATTGCTACAAATAAAAAGACACCGAGAGGAACTCAATTACCATCAGCAAGGTTAAAAACACCGTTCCTGATATTTGATGAAGAGAAAATATCAGCAGCATCTATTAAGCAGAAAGGCACAATTTTAATCGTAGATGATTCGATTAATGTCCGCCGCTTTTTAGCTCTGACTCTTGAAAAAGGAGGGTATCAAGTAGAACAAGCTAAAGATGGTCAAGATGCCTTAGAAAAACTCCATAGTGGATTAAAAGTGGAGGCAGTAATTTGCGATATTGAAATGCCTCGCCTTGATGGTTATGGCTTTTTAGGTAAGGTAAATTCAGACGTGGATACAAAAAATATTCCAGTGGCAATGCTGACTTCTCGTAGCAGCAATAAACATCGGCAACTAGCTATGCAATTGGGGGCGCGGGCTTACTTTTCTAAACCTTATAATGAGCAAGAGTTATTGCAAACGCTGGAGGAAATAATTCATTCGGTTGCAGAACAGGCAGCTTCTAATTAAAAATTGTTAATTCATAATTAGGTTTTAGATATTTTCTTAGGTGCGTTATGCCAAAGGCTAATGCACTATTTGTTTTAACTTTTGGTGCCTTGGTGACTATAAGTCACGGCTACACAAACAAAACCCGCCTGCGCGGGTTAAAAAGTGAGTTATGTCAGTAATAATCGCGCAGCTTTTGCGTAATACTATTTGTGTGAGTTGAAAGAATTTCTATATCAATTCAATTTGTAGTGAATTTATGGTAACTGTAACACTGACGGCTGTTGCTACTGCGATCGCAACTACACTTTGGACTAAAGCACAGGAGAAAATTGGCGAAAACATTGGTGATGCTACATGGGCACTAGGTGGCAAGTTAATCGGATTACTCCGCCAAAAGAATAAATCGCCATTACTCACCAGTGCTGTAGAAGGAAATGAACCGCAGCGTTTAGATTATGGTCAAGCAGTGCTAGAACTGAAAGCAGCAGCAGACGCAGACCCAGAAATTGCTCAAGCAGTTGTGGATGTGGAAGCAGCAGCAAAAGCAGAGCCAAAACTCACTCAAAAAATTCAAGAAATCGAAAATACTCTCAAGTCTCAACAGCCAACTATTCAAAATCTGACGCAGCTAGCAGAAAAAATTGGGGTTGTAAATCAAGGACAGATAAATAATCAAACTAATAACTTCAACTTTTGACTACAGTCGTCCCAAGGGGAGAATGGGACAAAGTTAACTCCCGATAACTGGCGTGAAATCTGCCGTGAAATACTCGCAGAACGGCAAAAGCTGACTACAAATCCTCTGACATCAACTGAGGGAGTCGCCCTGCAAGTTGATGATGTTTACGTACCACTGGGATTAGTTGAGCGCAAAAAAGTATCGAAGCGTCAAGGTGATATTTCTCCAGAACAGGGGTCAGAACTGTACAAAGAGACAGAAATCACCAAAACATTTGAGCATGATGCTTTTCTTGAGGAAGTTCTTAAACAGCAGAACACACCTAAAAGTAAAGGTAAGCGAATTGCGATTATTGGTGAACCAGGCGCAGGAAAGACAACACTATTACAGCAGATTGCTGATTGGGTATCTCGTGAGATTCACCAGTCAATTGTCATTTGGGTATCTTTAGCAGATTTGCGAGGTCAGGAACTAAAATCTTATTTATTCGAGATTTGGTTGACTCAGGTAGCTGAGAAAACAGGTAAAGCCGAAGCCTCCAAGCAACTGAAGAATGATTTTGTTGCTCTATTTAATCAAAATAATGTCTGGTTGCTGCTAGATGGGTTAGATGAAATGTCCGCATCTTCAGGTAATCCTCTAACAGAAATTGCACGGCAATTCCGTAACGCAGGGTTAATTTCTCAAGCGCGAATTGTCTTGACTTGTCGAGTTAACCTGTGGGATGGCAGTATTAATGCACTTGATGATTTTGATATTTATCGCAGTTTAAATTTTTCTTATCCACAACAGGTAGAGAGATTTATTCACAAATGGTTTGCTGCTATTCCCAAAACTGGAAAGCAGTTATGCACTGCTTTGAAAGAATCAGGTAAGGAACGGATTCAGGATTTAGTGAAAAATCCTCTGCGGTTGACGCTGTTGTGCTTCAATTGGCAATCAGGAGATGGCAAGTTACCCGATACTCAAGCGGGACTATATCAGCAATTTGTTGATGACTTCTACAAATGGAAAAAAGATGAATTTTCTACAACATCTGAACAGCGTCAACGACTCAATATCAAACTAGGGGAATTAGCCAAAGCAGCAACAGACAAAGAAGCTACCCGTTTTCGCTTGCGACAAGATTTTGTTAGTCAGTTTTTGGGCGATGTTGATGATGAAAATTCGCTATTGAAATTGGCACTAAATAGCGGTTGGCTGAACTGTGTAGGGATAAATATAAATAGAAAACCTGTTTACGCTTTCTTTCATGCTTCGTTTCAAGAGTACTTTGCTGCTAAAGCAATTGATGACTGGCATTTCTTTCTCAACCATGTTCCCAAAAATCCCAGTCAAGGAACTTATCGCATCTTTGAGCCGCAATGGAAGCAAATAATCTTACTTTGGTTAGGACGTGAAAATTTAGCTCAGGAGCAGAAAGAAGCGTTTATTCAAACATTAGTAGAATTTGATGATGGATGTGGAAATTGGCAGAGGAGAAAAGTAGATAAGGGGTTCTATGAGTATCAAGCCTATTTAATAGCTGCTGCGGGAATAGCCGAGTTTGGACATTGTTCCCGAACAGATGAAATAGTAAACCAAATCGTTAAATGGGGCTTTGGTTATTTTAAAACTCAAAAACAGAAGTGGGTAACATTTCTTGATCCGATTGAGAAAGAAGCAAAAACGGCAGTGCGCGAAACGGAACGCACAAAAGCTATTATGGCCTTAATACAACTCCTGGAGTCAACATATGCACATGAAAATACTCGTTTGCAGGCTGCTTACAGCTTAGGGCAAATTGGCATTGGCAATAAACAAACAATCACTGCCTTGGAGCAATTATTAAAGTCAACAAATTTAGATGAGCGTACCCGTGGACAAGCAGCAGTGAGCTTATGGGCAATTGATCCAGGCAATAAAAAAGCGATCTCGGCTCTGGTGCAACTGTTGGAATCAGCAGATGTGGATTCCATTAGCCATGAGATAAATTTGCTTGCACCAGGACGAATCTATATGCATTATTTCACCTGTGGGCTGGCTGCTCATAGCTTAGGGCAAATTGACCCAGGCAATGAACAAGCGATCGCTGCTTTAGTAAATCTCCTGGCATCAACAGATTCAGTGCAACAATTTAGAAAAATATATATAGATGAACCCACTAGGCATATGGCAACAAAGTTTTTATTGCCATTTGAAATTTACTATGAGAACATCCGTAGGTTGGCGGCAGAATGCTTATGGCAAATTGACCCAAGCAATGAACAAGTTATCGCTGTTTTGGTGCAATTATTGGAGTCAACAAAGACAAATAGCCCTTGGGAAGCAGCCGAAAGCTTAGGACTAATTGACCCAGGCAATGAAAAAGCAATCACCACTTTGGTAAATCTGGTGAAGTCAACAGATATACATATCTTCACCCGTTGGCAAGCCGTTAAAAGCTTAGGAGAGATTGGTTGTGGTAACCAAAAAGCCATGACTGTTTTAGTAAATCTGGTGCAGTCAATAGATGTGGATGACCTCATCTATTGGGAGGCGGTAAAAAGCTTAGGAAAAATAGGCTTTAGTGATAAAAAAACGATCGCTGCTTTGGAGCAACTGCTGCAATCTAATCGTATAGATGACTACACGCGTATGCTGATAGCATCTAGCTTAGGGCAAATTGATCCAGACAATAAAAAAGCAATCGTCACCTTGGTACAATTGCTGCAATCAAATCATGTAAATTACTCCATCCGTTGGGAGGCAGCAAAAAGCTTAGAGCAAATCGATCCAGATAACGAAAAAGCGATTATCACCTTAGTGCAACTGCTGCAATCAACAACTGTGGATAACAACACCCGTAGGCAGGTAGCAGAAAACTTAGGGGAAATTATACAGAATAATCAGCATCGTATTGCGGTAGTCGAAGCTTTAAGTGGTTATTGGCTATTGTATGGTGAATACTACAATTTAGCCTGGGAATGCGCCCAGAATATGCCTTACCCCAATTTCTATAAAGCTTGGAATAAGTATAATGTTGCTACTCGTGCGATGCAAAGCTTAAAGAGAATCCTCTTCACAATAATTTGGGTGTTTTTGCAACTGCAACGTTACAAATGAAGTTTCCGTGGTAACAACAGATTGTCCATTCGTTACCAACACAGAAGCGGACGTTAAGAATAAAGTTGTTGTCGTTACCACAGCTTGTCCATTCGTTAACAACACAAGTTGTTTCGTTCAGAACACTTATCCGTTGTTAACGAAGACTTGTCCGTTCGTTAAGAACACAAGTTGTTTCGTTCAGAACGCTTATCCGTTGGTAACAAAAACTTGTCCGTTCGTTAACAAGACAAGTTGTTTCGTTCAGAACGCTTATGTTTTTGTGACAAAACTTATGCGATCATTAACAACGCTTAAGCAAAGCTTATCAATTAACTTGTTTCGTTACCAGAGCTTATCTATTTGGGGCAAATGCTTATGCGATCGTTATCACAGCTTAAGTAAAACTTATCAATATAAGTCCTAACCACACCTGACAGCTATTTTTAGGTAAGCAGCAATATCAAGGAGAATAGGCTCATTCCCTAAAATCCAAGGATAGAAAATGCTAAGATTCCAATCAAATATGGCATTTGCACAGCTATGACACCCACGCTGCACAAATCAATCTCCTTAGCAGAGTTCCTCAAACTGCCAGAAACCAAGCCTGCTAGTGAATTTATAGACAGTCATCGTATCTACCAGAAACCAATGCCACAAGGCAAACATTCCCGGCTACAACTAAAACTTTGTAATGCAATTAACCAAATTGCTGAAGAACAAGAAATTGCCTTGGCTTTTCCAGAATTACGCTGTACGTTTGGCGGACGTTCGATTGTCCCAGACGTGAGTGTATTTGCTTGGGAACGGATTCCCTTTGATGTTAATGGAGAAATTGAAAATACCTTTGGAATTTATCCTGATTGGACAATTGAAATTCTTTCACCAGAACAGAATACAACCAAGGTAATTATAAATATTCTTCACTGTCTAAAACATGGCACTCGATTAGGGTGGTTGATCGATCCAGATGAACGCTTAGTATTAATATTTTTGCCAGGACAGCAACCTATAGAGATGACTGGAGACGAAGTATTGCCTGTACCTGAATTTTTACAACTTAATTTAACAGTTACGCAGGTTTTTGCATGGCTAAAACCAACAAAAATTAATTCATAAAGATGATTAGTATTCAATTATAAGATGTAAGACTAATATTTCAGAGTTTTTGAATTTTGAAAAATTAATCCGAGGAGTTTTCGGTGACAAAAAACAATAAAAAAAAGGCTATTGCTCAAGCTATTTCTACAGCCGTTGCTCTGAGTTTGGTGATAATGCAAGTGGAATCAGCACAAGCTGCTACCTTGGTGGTTAATAATCTCAATGATAGTGGCGTTGGCTCGTTGCGAGATACCATCGACATTGCAAGTAACAATGACGTGGTAGAGTTCTTATTGGGCAGTAATCCTAGTACAATTACCCTGACAAGTGGGGCACTTGCGATTGCCAAAAATCTCACTATTAATGGCCCAGGTGCTAACTTACTTACCATTAGTAGCAATAATCACTTCCCCGTGTTTGACATTAACGCCGCGAATGTTACACTTTCTGGGCTTGCGATCGCTGGTAATATCAACGCTTATAATTCTAGTAATCTAACGTTTAGCAATAGCACCATTAGCAGCGACAATGTGAATATAGATAGTAACCTAACACTTATCAATAGCACTATCAACAGCGAGAATTTAGCGATCGATGGTAGACTAACGGGAATCGATGATAGTAATGTAACAGATCTTGATAGCATCACCATCGGCGGCAATTTAACTAGTTCTAGCGGCGCTTTTACTATCTCTACTCGTAGCCTGCGAATTAAGGCTAGTAGCAATAATTCAGAAGCAGCAGGTATTTTAACTGTTACAGCCGATAACGTTGTCGTAATAAGTGGTAGTCAGGTAACGATTCCTATCAGCACAGTCAACGGCAATTCTGGGCAAATTAACAGTGGTAGCCATAATTCAGGAGCAGCAGGCAACATAACTATCAACTCTGATATTTTGATATTGAATCCTGGTGCTACTATATCGAAACCAGTATCCGAACCAAGTGCGATCGCTGGTACTATATTTGCTGGTAGTCTAGCTTGGCTAGTGAAGAGAAAGCAAGTAGTATTTCGCAAGGCGAAGGTATAATTACGTATTAAAATAAATTTGCAAATAGTTTAAATACGAAGCCCGCTTAGAATTCTCTCTGCGCGGGCTAAGTATTTTATGGGCAATTAGCCGGACGTAATATTAATGTCCCTGAAACTAAAATACTTCCAGGAACCTTTATTAAGCCTCGACTTTTACACCCTTCCAGAAGGCGACATGACCTTCAATATTCTTAGCCTTCTCCTTAGCGCTGGGATAATACCAAGCAGCATCTTTGTTGACTTGCCCATCAACTTCGATACTGTAGTAACTGGCAACACCTTTCCAAGCACAAGTAGTGTGGGTGTTGCTTTCAGTAAAGTACTGCTTGTTAATGGCGTCAACAGGAAAATAATGGTTGCCTTCCACAACTACAGTATTATCACTCTCGGCTAAAGTAGCTCCATTCCAAATTGCTTTCGGCATAAATGACTTTGTAAATAAACGATACATATAACATTTTTACACTATCAGCTTATTTGTAGTGAATTTATGGAACCTGTGACGCTGACAAAATAGTTCAGAAGTCACGAATAGGCTATGAGTTACAGGATTTTCCTCTATAAATTAATTGCAATCACTTTTATTTATCAAATTGAGAATTAAAAGCATTTGCTTCCATTATCAAGATTTTCTAGCATATTGGTATGGAAAGTTTATTAGCCAAAACAAAGTTAGACTTCGGTTGATAGCGTCAAGTAAAAAAATCTAGATATGTGAGTAAGCGATTTGTCGAAGTGCAAACTACGCTAACGCATATTCTATAAATACTTGTCAGTTAAGGATTTTATTTAGCATATCTTTGGCTCTTTTCAGTTCTGATTAAACTTTCTCGAATGTTCAATTTATCCAACTTGGGTGAATTTGATTAATCCGTTTGGGTAATTTTTTAATTACCCATCAGATGAACTGAACTTAAAAGATTGAGATTAATAAAACAGTGGACTCTATTACTAGAGAATACTGATTGCAATTACACTTTGTTCTAATTGAGGATAACTCTATGAAATTCACAAACTCGCTAAAATCTGCACATATTATTGCTTGGATTAATTCTATGCCTAAAATTACTTGCTTTCATCGCTCCAAGAATCACAATAGCCCATCAATAAACACAGCCGTCAACTCTGAAACTTCTCTTAGCTATTCCACAAATGTCAATTATCTCAAACCTTTTGATACTGCTTCTATTGCCTATTACATGATGGGTTTTGGGAATTTTAAATGAGCTAAGTTACTTCTGTGCTTTTGAGATTTAGCTTCGAGCGTTTGATTAATTACAGTTTTGTTCCCAAAATACTCCATTTTTAACTTGTAATACTTCTCTTAATGATTTTTTAAAATTTTTAGAAAATTATTTTACTTAAATATGTGAGTAATAAATCAACAAGTATGATGGGTTAATTATAAAAGCTTCAAAATCATAAGAAATAATACTTTTTTCATTGAAAACACTAATTAATCTCTACTACAGATAAAATCATGAAATTCACAACCTTGCTCAATTCTGCGCTTATCATTACTTCTATTGCTTTTATACCTGGAATTGCAGGCGCTCAAACAGTTAATACTAACAATGGCGGTGAACAAATAAATACAGATGTCAACTCTAATACTTTTCGTAAAAACCCTACAGATGCTAAATATCTGCAACCCTTCAATATTGCCTTTCTCGCTTATCAAGGTTATTTAAGAGAGCAGGGTATTCCCAGTGGGGGCACTTTGTTATTCAGATACCAAACCGGATACTTGACTGCAAAAGATGTGGTTAAAGCTGCTATCAGAGCTAATAAGTTACCAGCGGAAGTTTTGAACGATCGAGGTTACGTCAACGCAGTCGAGTTACAGATGAAATCATTTGGCGATACTAATGATTCACAATAGACAATTTAGGGGTGCTGGAATCAATCTTTGCATCTCTCTATAATTTTAGACGCGATAAATCGCCGTCAAGACAATAATCAGTCTTTGTCTTGACGGCGATTTATGCCGCTTTTGAGTTGATTAAATTTGAAAGAAAGTCGCATACGGAGTTAGAATAACTGAAAAGATGAGGAAAATCAAAGTTTGTGGCGAATATATTCCACATGCCCAAATTACCCATACCACCGTCTCTTTTGGGGTCAGAAGTTGGTTCTTTTACTGAGTTTACAGTTACTCAACGAATGCCTGCGATCGCTCGCAAAGTTATCGCTGAAAATAATTTCTCGTCTGAAATTAATACCAGCTTAGAAAATCTGGCAAAAGAATTGCCAGCAGGATATGTGCAACCTCTTTTTGATAAGACTGCTGTAGATTTTTCAGCCTGGAATACATATTTAGAATTCTACAAAGGTCAGCGTTGGCTAGATGTTCCTTGGTTTTTTGCCGAAACTTATTTTTTTCGGTTGATTATAGAAATTACTAATTATTTTCGCCCTGGTGTATCGCAAGGTGTCGATCCATTTGAGTTACAAAAGTCTCAAAGTTTAGAAGCATCTTTGGATTCGATTATTCTATTGTGCGATCGGTCTAACAATTGGTTAAATAATTCTCAACTGAAGGGAGAATCAAATCAAACAGCTTTAATATCACTGTTATATTTTGCTTTGTGGGGAAATCGAGTTGACTTGAGTTTATGGTCAGCATCCGAGAGCGATCGCAGTCGTTTTGATATTCAAACCCAACTAGCTCACATCTTAGTAAATGATGCCTCCCAAGTCACGGAATTATTAATCAACTCTCAAGGGGGACGGATTGATTTTGTTGTAGATAATGCTGGTTTTGAACTTGTTTGTGATTTATGTTTAGTAGATTTTTTATTAAATAGCGGACTGGCCGATCGGGTTTACCTACACTTAAAGCCACATCCGACTTTTGTATCTGATGCCATGATTAAGGATGTACATTACACAATAAGTTTTTTAGCCGCTAGTGGAAATCAACAACTTACATCCTTTACCCAAAGACTGCAAGACAATATTGCATCAGGGCATTTAATACTATCTGAAGATTACTTTTGGACATCGCCTTTAGCCTTTTGGGAAATACCCAACTCCCTCAAAAATGATTTAGCCAATGCGAGTTTGGTTATAGTCAAAGGAGATGCCAATTATCGCCGATTATTAGGCGATCGTCATTGGAATTTTACCACCAACATTGCAGATATAGTCTGCTACCTACCCGTGCCAATAGTAGCTCTACGCACCCTAAAGTCAGAAGTAGCAGTTGGTTTAAAACCAGAAGTTATTGAGAAAGTAGCCAAATCTGACTCTTCTTGGTTGACAAATGGGCAGTGGGGTGTGATTCAGTTGGTAATTTAGACAATTTTGAAAAATCGAGATAATTTGTAAGACAAGTATACGTATCTTCACTATTTATGGGGTCGTTTACCCTACCCGTATCACCACAACCAGCTTAGGATAGACTAGAAAAACTTTCTAAGGAAAATGGTAGAAAAAATCACAGCTGTGTTTAATGGCCAAGTGTTCTATCCGGCTGAACCGATCGCACTGCCAATTAATACCCGCGTGCGAATCAGTATTGAAATTTTACCGCCCAGCGAACAGGAAACGGTATCATTTTTGCAAACGGCGCGATCGCTCAACCTCGAAGGGCCATCTAACTGGTCTGCCAATATAGATAAATATTTATACAGTAAATAAACTTTTCATGCATTCTGAAGTCTTTCTGGATACATCATTTGCCATTGCCTTATCTGCACCGAGCGATCGCTTGCATGACCGAGCCTTACATCTGGCTAAAATGTTACAAACAGCAGAAACTCGTTTGGTGACAACACAGGCGGTGATGTTGGAAATTGGCAATGCCTTATCCCAACAACCTTATCGTCAGGCGGCAATCATATTATTAAATTCTCTAGTAGCAGATTCCAAAGTAGAAATTGTTCCCCTTTCCCAAGAACTCTACGAACGTGCTTTTCAGCTATATCGCGAACGAACAGAGAAAGAATGGGGATTTATCGATTGCGTATCTTTTATTGTTATGCAATATAGCGGCATCACTGAAGCACTGACAGCCGATGAGCATTTTCAACAAGCAGGCTTTCGAGCATTACTGCGAGAAAATTTGCCTTAAAGATTGGGCATTGGGCATTGGGCATTGGGCATTGGGCAAAACAGTTCCAAGTTGCGAGTAAAAAAAGTGAGATTCCCACTCAGCAAGCGCTAAACCATAGCTATCTGCTAACAGCACTCAAGACTCAGCACTCATTAAGGGCATTGGTTATTCACAAATGACAAATGACAAATGACAAATGACAAATAACAAATGACAATTAAATATTTCGTTACAATCGGCGTGTGCGTTAGGCATTCAAGAGTTATTAGCCATGAAATTGATTTCCGATCCACCGATTCCTGTGAAAATTCAAAAGATGAAGGAACGGGTGCGGTGGATGCATCCAAGTTTTGTGCAACGGGGAATTGACCAAACCAGTCTAGTTATTGACGATCGCAGGCAGGATAATCCAGAATTTTCCTTTATGGTTATCGGCGATTCCGGTACTAAATCTCATTCTCGACACCACCCCCAACGAAAAGTTGCCGAACTGATGCTAACTCACCGCGATGATTGCAGCTTTGTGTTGCATACTGGCGATGTCATCTATGTGGTGGGTTCCCAAGAATATTATTCAACAAACTTTATTGAGCCTTACCGGGAATTTCTTGTCGGTGGTGACAACCCGAAAAGCATTCCTTATGACCGTATGGTGTTTAATCTGCCGTTTTTGCCAGTACTTGGTAATCATGATTACTACGATGTACCTTTGATGTACCGTTTATTTACTGGCACAACATCGTCACTGCGTCGTCTGTTCCGCTACAAAGACATCGAGATTGGCTGGCATGGATCGTATCAAGGTAATGCTTATGCACGAGCATTTATGGACTACACCCAGGCGATGTCTCCACAAGAATTAGAACGCCATTTAGATCGGCACTACACTGCTAAGACTGACACAGGGCGCTGTTTGCGTTATGAACCTGGACAATTTACCCGTTTACCCAATCGCTATTACACCTTTCGTTACGGCGGGATTGACTTTTTTGCACTGGATTCTAATACCTTTAATACACCATCACCATTACCTGCAACTCAAGAGGGGGAAATTTACCGTCGGGAATTACAAAAGCGTCGCCAAGAAATAGATCGAGAAGAATTGGAGATTTTGGGAATATATAATCGCCTCAACCCAGATAAACCCACCGAAGCGGAACAACTGGATGACCTTAGTGCCAAATTAGACCAAATAAACGAAATCAAAATCGACATTGAAAAACAACTAGCATCTCATCAAATGCCTGCGATCGATTTTGAACAACTTGAATGGTTGCGAAGCAGACTAATCGAATCTTGGAACACCTCCGAAGTGCGCGGACGTGTAATCTTTTTCCACCATCCTCCCTACGTCACAGAAGCTACCAAGTGGAATCAGGCACAAACCTTGGCGGTTCGTCACCGTTTGCGCTGGGTGTTTGAACAAGTGTCAGAAAGTCTTGGTACTCTAATTAAAGAACGTCCCATAGTCGATTTGATTTTAAACGGTCACGCTCACTGTTTAGAGCATCTTTGCACAACTGACACCGGATTTGCAGACTCGCATATTAACTGTATTATCTCTGGTGGAAGCGGTCATCGTCCCCGCTATCAACGGCGAGAAGGGACTGAATTGATGGAAACTTTTGCTGAGATTGCAGGTAAACCCACTCGGAAAGTTGCGGATTCAACGTTATTTGTGGGCCGTCATAACTACAATTTCCAGAACCGACTGCCTTATTCATGTGTGCGGATTGATGTTCAAGATGGTAGCCCGCCCAAGTTTATCATCAGACCGTTGATTACTGAACGGTTTGAACAAGAGTGGCATAACACGGAACTGGAACCTTTTGCGATCTAAACGAGATGCGAAGTAATTAGACTTCTTGGCATTTGTCGGGAAAAGGAGAAGGGGGAAAGGGTAAAGGTTTTGTGCTATCCCCTTCCCCTTTAACCTTTTTCCTTTTCCCAACTCTTGCAACAGTCTTTTTTGCAAGAGACCCATGAGTGGAACTCACAAGGAACAATAAAAATATCTCTTCCCCAGTTCCCAGTCCCCAGTCCCCAGTTCCCAGTTCCCAGTCCCCAGTCCCCAGTCCCCAGTTCCCAGTCCCCAGTCCCTATTTTTAAGGCAGGTCTATTGAACTACACATTTTTCATCTCACTTGAAAATCAAATCTTAGTGCTGCATCTTAGCGAACTTTTACCAAATGCACCTTTGCATTCAGATAAAAGCTAGGTATATCCTAATCTTGAATAGAGTTACGATCGTCTCAAATTATGGCAGGACATAGTAAATGGGCAAATATTAAGCGCCAGAAAGCGTTAGTAGATGCAAAAAAGGGAAAAACCTTCACTCAGTTATCCAGGGCGATTATCGTTGCGGCTAGAAGCGGCGTCCCAGATCCGGCGCTGAATTTTCAACTTCGCACAGCAGTTGACAAGGCTAAGGCTGCGAGTATTCCCAATGATAATATTGAACGAGCGATCGCTAAAGGTGCAGGCACTTTTGGCGGCGATAGTGCTACTTTTGAAGCGATTCGCTACGAAGGTTATGGGCCTAGTGGTGTAGCGATTTTAATCGAAGCCCTCACAGATAATCGCAATCGCACTGCTGCTGACTTGCGTGTAGCTTTTAGTAAAAATGGTGGCAATCTTGGTGAAACAGGTTGCGTTAGCTGGATGTTTAAACAAAAAGGCGTTTGTGTTGTGCAGGGTGTAGTTGACGAAGAACAGCTTTTAGAAGCATCACTCGAAGGCGGTGCCCAGTCTTATGAGATGATTGAAGATGAGATGGCTGAGGTATTTACTTACATAGCAAATTTAGAAACCCTTAGCCAGACACTCAAAAATCAAGGCTTTAAAGTAACTGATGCCGAATTGCGCTGGATTCCTAGTAATAGTGTAGAAGTTACCGATCCCAATCGGGCGCGATCGCTTTTCAAGTTAATTGATACTCTAGAAGGTTTGGATGACGTGCAAAATGTCACAGCTAACTTTGAAATATCAGAAGAATTGATGTCTATTACCATTTCTTAATCAAAATTAACCCAAGTATTATAACTAAATTACAGCTATTTGGATGATGTCCAGATTGTTACATTTAAGATTGAAATACCAGCAAGTATTTTTTAGCTAAGTATTCCATGTCAGCCCATAGGATTCAATTAAGCTTTTTGATGAAAACTTTAGCTTGTAGAGACGGCGATTCATCGCGTCTCTTGTCTTACCCGAACAGTATTGACGTAAATCCTATATTTGACGAATGTAAAAATAGACATGAAAGGTTCATCTCAATTACAAACTTATGACATACCTCTATTGGATAGTTAAATTGTTGATTACCTAATGAGGATTTTTCAAGTGAATAAGTTCGCTAAAGCTTTACTTTTGGCTCTAATTTTTGCTGCACCTGTAACCGCTTTTGCATCTCAAGCTCAAGCTAAAACTATCCATCATCCTAGCGTAAAATCTGCTAAAGTTCATCATACTAAACATCACAAGCATCATGCTAAAAAAGTAGTTCATAAACACTTATAAATAGTTACTATTAGTCGTAAAAGTTTCTAGTAGTTCTGTAATCAAGTTTAGTGTTGGTTTCTCTGAAAAGATAACTGTATTATTTAACCCCGCTGGAATCCCTACCAACAGCGGGTTTTTTTATTAACTGCTCAAGGGTGCGAGCTTATAAAAATCAAAGTTCAAAGCGATCGCCTAATCCTATCTGCTACCATTCAATTTAGTCTTCAAAACATATATGAAAACAGACTATTTAGAAGAATCACTTTTTCGTGAGTTGGAGGAGCGTTTGCTTCAACCCGATGTCCGAAAGTCAGCGACAGATATCATGAACCTATCCCACTAATACCAAAATGTGATAATCTACTTTCTGAATAAGAG